>JACNJG010000180.1 GCA_014382685.1 Candidatus Cloacimonadota bacterium | reverse complement strand
ACAAATTCTTGACAATACCAATTGTATTTATTCAAATGATTATTCAAATTTAATAATAAAATGTATGATATTTAACAGGAGTATGTTAATGAAATTCAAAATAGTAGTATTAAGTTTATTCATTTTAGGAATGTGTACCTTTGCATTCGCAGATGAGAGAGGATGCACACATAAGGAATTGCAGCCGGAGGGAGGTTTTATCTGTGTGGGCGAAGCAACAATGTACGAACCTCCCATAAAGCCCGAAAGCCAGATCATGGAAACCGGTAAAAGAGATAATTGGGAGCTAACCGACTCATTGGAACTTTCTCATTATGTTGATTCAGGTGGCATTTATAGCATCTATTTCAACAATAATACCGATTCACTCGAACAGTATCCGCTTAATCCTGAATACCCTTTATTGAATGAGTCAAAACAAGCGATAGCCAAAGCACCAAAATGGCTGAGGAACGATCTTTATAATGTTCTGTCCCGTATCAGTGAACTGTATCAGCCCGAATGGGCATCCGCTATTAATGATGCCGAGGATCCGTATATAGATGAGATCGCTTTCTCTATTGCACATCTGTCACCGGAATATCTTTCTGCAAATTCAGGAGGTGACCTATACGGTTCTGCAGAGCTGTTACAAGAAAATGCAGAGATGATCTACAATAATGCTCAGTATCTCGATTATGTTGAAGTAGTCGATTATGGAAATTCTAAGACAGATGAAGATTATTATTCAACCACACGATATTGGAAAGTGGATGCCGCTGGCGACACCGTGCAAGTGGAAGTTCCCAAGGAGATTTATTACTGGTATATTGTCGATCCTAAAATTACAGATGAGATCCCCGCATACATTGATCCCAATATTATAGAAAACAACATCACACATAATAATAATTTTGCCGATCCTCCAACCGGCGTTTTCTGGAGGAACTATCTCTTCAATCAGGCAGATACGGGTTATCCTATCTTAAGGGATTCACTAGCGGGTTGTGAAGTTGTGTGGGACGGCACTCAGAATGTGAATGCAACAAAAACCCATGCAATGGCGATCATAACTCGATGGATCAACGAAACAATGGAATTTACCTCAAACAATGAAAGACCTCACCAACCGGTACGCATCTATAAAAAGCACATTGGAAGATGTGGAGAACATGCGGATATAAGTGCTGCGACATCACGTTCTGCACTCATTCCCTGCACAAGCATATTGGCTATATCCGGCGATCATACGTGGAATGAGTTCTGGGATGAAAGTTGGGTGCATTGGGAACCGGTAAACAACTCACTTCATAATCCTTTAGTATATGAAAACGGATGGGGATGGAGCTTTGGTTCTGTGTTCGAAATACGAAGTGACGGTTGGCTTACCTCGGTGACCGACACATACTCAGATGGCTCATCAACAATAACGATTTATGCGCTGGACAGCCAGGGCAACCCGATAGATGGTGCTGAGGTTCTGCTTGCAGTAGGATCAGGTTCAAGCATTTATATTGATAATTACGGATTAACAGACAACGAAGGCAAATATACATTCGTTGTGGGAGAGGGGAAGCATTATTATGCGCGGATAGATACTGATATAGGTAGTTACCCGACTGCTGCTAATACAGTCGAATCAGTAGTCAGCAATACTGTAAACGGACAGGCTTACACCTATTCCATGACTGTTTCCGGCACCATGCCTGCATTGGATTATATTGCAACCGATGTGCCTGAGGATACGATAGATGATTATCTTATGTCGGTTGAATTTACAGTTCCTTTCCAGATCGTAAGCGGTCTTTCACTGATGGATGATCTGGACAGCTCGACCCTGTACAAGAAAGAGGAAACAGGCAGCATCGATTATGTGATGACAGATGAGCTTAATTTTATCTGGTTTTTGATGAATATACAATTTGAATGCTTTAATATGCTTCTTAATGCGGATCAGGGAAATGTTGATTTTGATGTTCCGCTTGGCTCCGATTGGTATTGTAACTATTCCAATCTGTTGCATCTTAATAATCTCCAATATGTGGATGGTATTGCAAGACTATATTCTTATGTTCCTACCTCTGTTGATGATCCCAGTATCGGCGGGAGTTCTGATATGTTGTTGACGAATTCACCTAATCCTTTCAATGGTTCGACCACTATTTTTTATTATGGAACAGCAAATTCACATGAATTATCTCAAATTGAGATTTATAATGTTAAAGGGCAACTCGTGCGGGAACTTCTCTCTGTCGCTCCCTCTCCCAGTCTCCCCGTCTCTGTTACATGGGACGGCAAAGATTCTAGTGGAAAAAGAGTGTGTCCCGGTATTTACTTCTACCATCTTTCTGCAGGAGATTACTCAGCGACGAAGAAGTGTATAATGATTGAATAAATATAAAAAATTGGAGAAGCAACATGAAAAAAACAATGATCGGTTTTGGAATCATTGTATTAACAATGCTGTTCGTAATTACGGGTTTAGAGATATTCCCCTGTTATGGTAATGAAAAAGACACAGCAGAATTACAGATCATCACTGAGGAATTTGCACCCTTTAATTTTAGATCAAAAGAGGGGAAGATCACAGGTCAATCCACAGAAATTGTGCGGGAAATTCTATCTCGACTTAACCTGAAAATCGATGTTCGGCTTATGCCCTGGAATGATGGGTATGAGCTTGCTCTATCTGCGTCCGATGTTGTGCTTTATTCTACATTTCGAACTAACGAACGCGAGAAGCTTTTTCAATGGGTTGGTCCGATCGGATCGGATGAGTATCTTTTTTATGCATTCGCTGATTCGGATATTTCTATCCGCAGTCTCGAGGATGCAAAAAAATTCTCTGCGATCGGAGTAGTGCAGGATGATGCCCGTCATCAATTTTTAAAGCAGAACAATGTAACGAATTTGAAACTTTATCCTAGCGATGCAGAATGTTATAGAGCGTTGAAAAGCGGAGATGTTGATCTCGTGGTGGGAACTAGTGAAACTATGGCTCAGATGTCTCGGAGGGCAGGAGTTGATCCTTCAGACCTGAAACCTGTGTATTCATTAAGAAAAACCCCGCTCTATATTGCATTCAATAAAAACACCTCAACAGATATTGTGAAGCAATGGCAAGATACGCTCGATGAAATGAAGCGTGACGGTACATTTGATGAGATAAATGCACGCTGGGGTGGAGTAACTACAAAGGGTTATTCAAAATCAGATACAACCGTTGGTATAACCACAATTGCAGCCACAAAACTACTTGCCGAATTTATCGATGTTCGTCTTGATGAGTTTCTATCTGTGTTACAAGCGCTGTCATTTACTGACGAAGCACGTTCTGGAAAGTGGAAGAAACTCAAACCACTTCTTGTAGAGCGGGAAAAAGCAGAGCTAAATGGTCGAATCTGGTATGTGTTGCCTGATGGCTCATATTATACTACCGTAGATGATCTTACAAGCAAGAATCTGAAAGACCGTTCCTATTTTCCTGAATTGATTGCTGGGAATTCAGTACTGGGAACCATTGTAGTGAGTAAATCGACAGGCAAAACTATAGCTGTTGCCGGTGCTCCAATTATTAAGAAAGATAAAGTAAAAGGTGCACTTGGCACATCGATATATATGCAAAATATCAATGATGAAGTACAGAATGCCTTCCCTTTGCAATCTGATCAGATATTCTTTGCAGTCACTGATGACGGAACGATCGCATTACATTCCGATGATGCATGGATAGGGCAGCAGATTGACAGTTTCTCTGAAAATTTAAAATCGATCTTAGAAAAAAATTCAGGTGAATGTGATTTTACTTTTGAAGGAAAGGATTGGCATGCAGTGTGGGTAACAGCACCGAAAACTGGCTGGCGAGTGGTGATTGCGAATGTTGTAGAATAATTTTCATCGGATATTTTAATTCAAATATACAGCTCGGGAATTATTTTCCGAGCTTTTTTTGTGAGAGTAAGGTGTTTTATTCCATCAAAACTTGACAATTTTCGGATATAACCAAAAATTGTTTAAATAATTTTTGATTAGGATGAAAATGATACAAAGATTAATTACATCGCATATTATCAAGAGCTGCTTTAAAGGTAAGGCAATTATTATTATCGGACCACGTCAAAGTGGCAAAACTACACTTTTAAATATTTTAAAAGAGCAACTTGCAGGATCATCCATATTATTAAATTGTGATGAACCGGATATCAGAGAATTGCTTACAGATGCAACATCTACTCAACTTAAGGATATAATTGGGAATGTTTCTCTTGTCTATATCGACGAAGCTCAAAGAGTGAAAAATATCGGAATAACACTCAAGCTTATCATTGATCAAATACCTGAAGTGCAATTAATTGTTACTGGTTCTTCTGCATTAGAATTATCAAACACTATCAACGAACCATTGACCGGAAGAAAATTCGAATATATTTTACTTCCTTTCTCCGAAGAAGAGCTCATACATCATTACTCTTTGTTAAATGAGAAAAGAATGCTGGAACGAAGGATTTTATTTGGATTTTATCCCGAGATCGTCACTACTACAAATGATAAAAAAGAATTACTTAGACCTCTTGCCAGCAGTTATTTATACAAAGATATTTTTGCATTTCAAGAAGTGAGAAGGTCTGAGGTTATTGAAAAGTTATTGGAAGCTCTTGCTTTACAAATTGGTTCCGAAGTGTCTTATGGAGAGTTATCAAATTTGTTAGGTATTGATTTTTCTACAGTAACCCGCTATATCGATCTTCTTGAAAAGGCATTTGTGATCTTTAGGATCAGGTCATTTAGCAGAAATTTACGTACTGAGTTAAAAAAGAGCAGGAAGATATATTTTTATGATACAGGAATTAGAAATGCCATATTAAACAATTTTCAAAGTTTAAAACTTCGCGCGGATAAGGGTGCTCTTTGGGAGAATTTCTTGGTTGTGGAAAGACTCAAATATTATAAATTTAATAATATAGATGCTAAAATGTATTTTTGGCGTACCCGTTCGAATGCAGAAATTGATCTAATTGAAGAAAAAGACGGTGCTCTTTCTGCGTATGAATTTAAATGGTCGCCGGGGAAAAGACCGCGAATTCCATTAGCATTTGAAAAAGCATATCCGCATTGTAAATCGCACATTATCAATCAAGAAAATTATTTGGATTTTGTTCAGAAATAGTACAATTTTCGGATATAACCAAAAATTGTTTAAATAATTTTGGATTAGGTTGTAAA
>JACNJG010000179.1 GCA_014382685.1 Candidatus Cloacimonadota bacterium | reverse complement strand
AGAGGAATTAAGACAGCGTGTAATAGAAGATAAGAATGTATAAGACCAGTATGGCGAACAAGCGAACTGTAAAATCACTAAAAAGCATTGTCATTCTGAATGGAGCGTAGCGGAATGAAGAATCTATTCTCTGAAAGCCATCTAACAAATCCTGATTTTATCTATACGAAAAAGATTCATCCTCAATGCATTACAGTTTTTCCGGTTTCTCCAAAAACTTTTTATCTTCTGATTTCACACGTCTTTCCAGTTTTTTTACATCTTCCTCAGAAGGAAGTTCCTCTGGTTTTATCCCACGCTCAATTAACAATTCCCTGACACCTTTATTATTTCTAATGTGTTCCCAAGATATTTGCTGACCGGTTTTTATATCCTTATCATTCACATTGAAAATTGTTATCTCAGTCGCAAAGTCTTTGGCTTTTATTGTAATTATAGGTAAAAAATCTGCTAACGGACGATTCGATTTGATACCCAATTTACTTTTCATTTCTCTTGTAGAAAATCCAAACAGAGCTTTATCGCCTTTACTTCTAATTATACCGAAATCCTTATCATTTCCAGTTCTTTCAAAGATCAATTGAGATAAGTCCTTTTCGGTAAGTGATAATTTCTGGCGGGCGTTTAAGCGTTCCCAATCTTTTATCCGCTGTTCAATAATTTCAAATTTGCGGGTTTTTACTGCAAAATAATTTTGAGCAAAAGCAATTTCTTCTTTTTGAGGATCTCCGTTTTGAGCTATCAAATAGGACGCAAATCGGGTCAGCATGAAATCATTGATATCTCTCTCTGTTTCTGAACCGATCTTAACCATTTTGTTGACGTCAACAAAATGGTCTGAGATCTCATGACCAGCTGTTTCGCATGATGTTTTGGCTTTGTTGATAACTTTGGTGAAATTGCGCCATTCATAATAACCAAGTAGATGCTGAAGGTCTCTGGCAAACCAAAATTCAATATCATTTTCCGTTTTATTGGAATATGATTCAAAATCCATAGTAAGATTTCTAATAATGTCTTTTTTCATAATTTTATTCCTCTTTATGCTGTATTAGTATAATTAACATTCCTAAATTAGTAAAATGCAGAATCTCTTTCAAGCTGATAAAAAATTGTGTTTGCAGCTATTGTGATCGCTGCAGTTTCTGCTCTTAAAATATGATTTCCCAGTGAAACGATCTGTGTAGAGTGTTCTTTTGCAAAATCTACTTCTTGTTTTTCAAAGCCACCTTCGGGTCCAACAATCAAGCAAATATCTTTATTAGCATATTCAAGTACTTCATGAAGTCCCTGCCGGTTTTCTTCTTCCCATGCAAGAACAGGATAGTAATTTTGGGATAAATTTTCCAGTAATTTCTTGAAAGCAAGTGGCTTATGAATCTTAGGCAGATGCACGGAATCACATTGCTTGATCGCAGCGATTGCAACTTTTTCGAGTCTTTCAAACTGGTGAGTAGAAAGAGATGTTTTTACATTCCTTTCTGCAAAAAAAGGGAAGAATTCATAAATACCAAGTTCAGTACATTTTTCGATGATCAGCTCATTGTGTTGTTTTAAGAGAGAAAATGCCAATGCAATATGCGGATGGGATTTCTCTTTCGTGCTTGTAGCTTGAACTTCGAGTATCATGCTGCGAGCGGAAATGTCTGTGATAACGCACTCTGCGAGCAGTCCTTTTCCGTTAGTGGTTACAAGAATATCACCGATTTTTTTTCTTAATGTATTTTTTATGTGTTTGAATTCAGAATTAGAAATTGTTAGTTCTTTTGAAGAAAAAGTGAGAGTCGGTGTGTAAAAAATTGGCATTTACATCAAATTGAATTAGACAAAATAGTCTTTGATCTTATCAAAAAATGATCTGCCTGGCTTGAGATTTCTTTGTTTGTCAAAGGGAGCTATCTTGCTGTACAATTCCTTTTCTTCGTTGGAAAGTTTATGGGGAATGATCACAATAATTTTCACATAAAGATCACCCTTTCTGTTGCTGTTCAGATGAGGTAAACCCTGACTGCGCAATCTGAAAACTTTTCCGGATTGTGTGCCGGAAGGTATCTTCATCTTGGCATGACCTTTTAGAGTTGGGATTTCTAGGGTGTTGCCAAGTACGGCGTCGGTTACTGTGATCGGGAAGGTGCAAATAAGATCCTGTCCATCTCTGTCAAAGAGGTCGTTTCTCTTTTCCCTGATATAAACCAATATATCACCTGACGGACCATCCTGTTTGCCGGCGTGACCTTGTCCGCGAAGATTAAGATATTGTCCATCAGAAACTCCGGCTGGAATCTCGACCTTTATAGTTTTAACTGAGGAAATTCTGCCCTCTCCATTACATTTAGAGCATTTATTCTGGATGCTCTGACCAGTTCCGTTACACGCAGGGCAGGTCGTAATGGTTGACATCTGTCCAAAGAAGGATTGACGCACTTGTTTGACTCTTCCGGAACCTCCGCATTGCCGGCAGGTTGTAACTTTTCCGTCTGCAGAGCCGGTTCCATTACAAGCATCACATTTTTGTTTGATATTTACTTTCAGCCGCTTAGTAACTCCCTTTGCGATCTCTTCCAAACTAAGTGATAGTGAGATCTTCAGGTCACCTCCACGATTGACCGTTCGCTGATATTGTTGTCCTCCAAAACCAAATCCACCGCCACCTCCGCCCAAGAAGGTTTCAAAAATACTGCCAATATCTCCAAAGATGTCTGAAAAATCATTTGCATGAGTGAAATTATCCCAGGTAAATCCACCTCTACCAAAGGCACCTTCAAGTCCTGCATGACCGAATTGGTCATACTTTTTACGCTTATCGTTATCGCTCAAAACTTCGTATGCCTCAGATGCTTCTTTGAATTTTTCTTCAGATTCCTTATCATCTTTATTCTTGTCAGGGTGATATTTCAATGCGAGTTTTCTGTAAGAACTTTTTATCTCACTTGGAGAAGCACTCTTGTCCAAACCGAGTATTTCGTAGTAATCTCTCTTTGCCATTTTCTGTTTTAACCTTCTTTAGTTGATACGCACGGGAACTGCGAGTGTGCAATTCCCGTGCATGAATTGTTTATATGTTTTTATTTATCTTCTTCGTCATCCACAACTTCGAAATCAGCATCCACGGCATCGTCATCAGATGGTTCCTGTTTGGTCTCAGTCTGTTGCTGCTGAGTTTGTTCCTGATCACCTGTCTGCTCTTGTTGCTCTTGTTTCTGTTGTTTCATTGCCTCTTCATATACGACCTCACCGAGTTTTTGAGCTTTTTGTTCGAAATCGGTTTTTGCCTGCTTCAGCACCTCAACATCTTGAGAATCAAGTTTTTCTTTGGCAGCTTTGATCGCTTCTTCAATCTCTGCTTTTTCATTATCTTTCAGCTTATCTCCATATTCTTTGAGGGATTTCTCTGTGCTGAAGATCATTGTATCAAGATGGTTGCGAAGTTCCACAAGCTCTTTGAATTTTTGGTCTTCCTGTGCGTGTTCTTCTGCTTCTTTTACCATTTTATCGATCTCATCCTCAGACAGTGCACCGGATTTATCGATCTTGATCTGCTGTTTTTTACCGGTTCCTTTATCAAGAGCAGAAACATGCAGAATACCGTTTGCATCGATGTCAAAAGAAACTTCGATCTGCGGAAGACCACGTGGTGCCGGAGGTATGCCGACAAGGTCAAACCTGCCGAGCGTTCTGTTCTGAGTAGCCATATCACGTTCACCTTGCAGTACATTGATAGAAACTGCGGTCTGATTATCTGCAGCAGTTGAGAATATCTGGCTCTTCTTCACAGGTATTGTGGTATTTCTTTCGATGAGCTTGGTCATCACACCACCAAGGGTTTCGATTCCAAGAGAGAGTGGAGTGACATCGAGAAGAAGAATGTCTTTCAAGTTTTCATCACCGGAAAGAATTCCACCCTGAATCGATGCGCCGATCGCAACAACTTCATCAGGGTTAACGCTCTTATTTGGCTCTTTCTTGAAGAAATTCTTCACAGCTTCCTGAACTGCGGGAACTCGTGTAGAACCACCGACAAGGATAATCTCATCGATCTCGGATACATCGAGTTTTGCGTCTTTCATCGCGGATTTACAAGGTGTGATACTTCTTTCTATGAGGTCATCGATCATCCTGTTGAATTCAGAACGGGACAGGTTCAAAGAAAGATGTTTCGGACCGCTGCTGTCTGCTGTAATGTAGGGAATATTGATATTTGTGGACTGGGTTCCGCTCAACTCGACTTTTGCTTTCTCAGCAGCTTCACGAATTCTCTGCATAGCCATAGGATCCTTTGAAATATCGATGCCATCGCTTTTTTTGAATTCGCTCACGATCCAATCTATGATCCTTTTATCGAAATCATCACCACCAAGATGAGTATCACCATTCGTGGAGAGCACTTCAACTACGCCTTCGCCAATTTCCAGGATGGAGATGTCAAATGTGCCGCCGCCAAAGTCATACACAGCGATCTTCTCATCTTTTTTCTTTTCGAGTCCATACGAGAGCGCTGCTGCTGTGGGCTCGTTGATGATACGTTCAACTTCCAGTCCTGCTATCTTGCCAGCGTCTTTTGTTGCCTGTCTTTGGGCATCATTGAAGTATGCCGGTACTGTAATAACAGCTTTTTCAACTTTGGTGCCGAGGTATTCTTCGGCAGTTTCCTTCATCTTTTTCAGAATGAATGCAGAAATTTCCTGAGGTGTGAAATCCTTTTTCTGATTGGGTATCTCGATCACCACTTCACCTTTGCTGTCAGCTTTAATTTTGAAGCTTACTTCGGATTCTTCTGTCTTTACTTCATTAACTTTTCGACCCATAAAACGTTTTACCGAGTAAACCGTGTTCATGGGATTTGTCACTAATTGATGTTTTGCTAATTGACCAACAAGTATTTCGCCATCTTTGGTGAAACCAACCACGGACGGTGTTGTTCTCCCACCTTCCGAGTTTGGAATAACTGTGGGTTTTCCACCTTCCATGACTGCAACACAACTGTTGGTCGTTCCTAAGTCAATTCCTATTATTTTACTCATTGTTATACTCCTTGAGTTTTAATTTTTTAAATTTATTTATCTTTATTTTTTTTCTTTTTCTTATTAGAATTTATTTCGACCTTCTCGACTTCGCCTTCACCCTGTGGAATAATGCTTCGCATTAAAATCTCCGATTTTATTCCACTGGGTTCATCTTCATCTTCGGGCATTTCCTGATCTTCATCGATGTATTCTTCGGGAGCT
>JACNJG010000177.1 GCA_014382685.1 Candidatus Cloacimonadota bacterium | reverse complement strand
GGCATTCTTATTCTTCTCATGGCATTATATATGCTTGTCTTTCTTGGCAATTGGGCAGGGCTCTTTCCCTTGATCATAAGCGTTTCGCTTATATTTGCGTCTTTCTATCAAGGCAGGAAAGTAACCATTATCCTCGGGCATATGTTCGTTGTTGTCGGATGTGTGCTTGTGACGTGGGGTGTCTATCTGCTGCCCTATACCGGTGCATCGATCCTGTATGTTTTTGTTCGACCTCTATTTTGGGGATTGATCTCCATCTTTGGCGGTATCTGTATGATCTATCATGGATTTTGTGCGTGCATGAGACGTAAATCGGAGAAAAGTTCCGAATAAAAGCAAGTGTGATTTCAAAAATTACAAAATAAAAATCATTTTTTATCCCCTCTGGAGAGGGGTGGATTGCGAAAGCAAGACGGGGTGTGTTAGACTTATTTAAAATATGAAAAGCGTATCTATGGCTGAATGAGAAAATTGAAGACACACACCTCCCGGCTAAAGCCGTACTCCTCTTTTTAGAGGAGATTTTTGTCACTCTGAGCTTGCGAAGAGTCTATTCATTAAATATAGTTTCGAACTATTGTGTCCATTCTCCGTAGCAAGCTACTGCGAAGGATGAAAAGGATGAAAAGGTTTCGCTTCGGGCTGGACTTCATAAGCAACGAAGTTGCATGGAGTTCAGTATGAAAGTATCGTTCGATCTTTTTTACTACGAAATATTCTGGAAGCACGAAATTATAAAGTTACTTCATCAGCCCAGATCTGCTTAATCAACGTTCATCAGTTTGTTATTATTTTTTCCGCACGGAACTCCATCTGGCTTAAAAGTAGGAATTCTAATCCTATAAAACACTCCAGGCAAATCGAACAAAAATCCTCGACTTGCCTGAAATGCACAACAATTATTTAAGCGATGAAGTTACTTTGCTTTTTTTGCTTTTTTAACTTTTGGCTTTGGAGTATTTGGACTTGTATTTGTAAGGATTCTAGTATCCTTTTTCATACCGGTTTTTTTGTTGCTTTTCTTTCCACTGCTTGCTTTCATCTTGGTTCTCCTTGTTTGAGGTTTTAAGTGCTGATTAGTTACTTCTCAGCTTGTTAATAAAGATATTATTACTCATCTGAAAACAAAGAAATATAATGAAAAATATAGGGATGTCAAAAAGAATTTTATTTTTTTAATGTGAGTGGTATTTTACCGTCTGGCTAATTCTATATTCTGACTCCTGACTTCCTTGGCACGGCGTAATCCCGAATAATCGGGATGAAGCCAGCTGAATTCTGTATTCTAATTTACCATTTTTCCCAATGCACGATTTTCTCCAAATCCTTCCTTTTCTTGCTTCCTGCAAAGGTTTTAATGGCTTTGGCATACAAACTTTGCTTGTTTTTCGGATAACCAAAAGGACTGAGTGCAATTACTTTTATTTTGGATGGAATGCCAAGTATTTCCCGAACTTTCTTCTCATTAAAAGCACCAAGCCAGCAGGACCCGATACCCATTTCCCATGCTTCAAGCATCATCTGCTGAAAAGAGATCGCCACATCAACAAGATAGTAGTCCTGCCCGTTGAGGTGTCCGCTGTCATTCGGATTGGCGCAGGCAACTATAACAACCGGCGCATCCTTAATGAAAAAATTGGATTTGCTGATCAAACCGGATTTCAGTGCGAGCTTGCCGATAGTGTCTTTATCTTTGACAACAACGTATTGCCAGCACTGCTTATTTTGCCACGAAGGTGCAAGCCGTCCAGCTTCGAGTATCTTCTCGAGCTTTTCGTCCTCGATCTTTTTCGTGTCATAACTTCGTATGCTTTTTCTGCTCTCTATTGCTTCATAAACATTCATGTTTTCTCCTGATCTCAGAGATTTTACATGCACAATCTTTGACAAGTTTTTTCGCTTTATTTGCGTGGGTATGCAATGAAAAAAAATAAGCAAATTCAGGAATGGGCAGCTATCTGGCGAGAAGGACGTACTATTTTTATCATTGACCAGACAAAATTGCCCTTTAATTTGGAAATTGTGGAACTTCGGTCGTATATAGAGACAGCTAATGCGATCAGGGATATGCTTCTGCGCGGTGCGGGAACGATTGGTGTGGCTGCCGGATATGCAATGGCGCAGGCGTTTGCAGAATATTCAACTATAAAGGAATTGGAAAAAGCAAAGTTATATATTGAATCATCACGACCAACTGCACAGAATCTTTTTTATGCTACAAATAGAGTTTATGAAGAAGCCCGAAATGCGGAAAATTCTGATAAAAAAGCTTTTGAAACTGCTGATCAGATCCTTCATGAAGATGAAAAGCACTCTCGAATTATGGGAGAGCTCGGAGCTGAGCTTGTGAAAGATGGTTTCCGTATCCTTACTCACTGCAATGCAGGGAAGCTGGCGATCCAGGGATGGGGAAGCGCACTTGCACCTGTTTATGTGGCTCATAAGCAAGGCAAAAACATCTTTGTTTATGCTGATGAAACCCGACCTCGTTTGCAAGGTGCTCAGCTTACTGCGTGGGAATTGCACCAGGCAGGCATACCTCATGCGATCATTGCGGATAATGCTGCTGGATACTACATGCTACAAAAAAAGATCGATATAGTATTTGTCGGCGCTGACAGGATCGCGCGTAGCGGTGATGTGGGAAATAAGATCGGCACCTATGAAAAGGCAGTTCTGGCGAAGGAAAATGGCGTTCCCTTTTACGTGGTAGCTCCGTGTTCCACAATAGATTTTTCATGCACTTGCGGTGCAGACATTCCTATTGAAGTACGCTCTCCAGACGAGATTAAGAAGACCGGCAATATGCTCATTGCAAATCCGGAAAGCGATGCATTCAATCCGGCGTTCGATGTCACACCTGCAAGGTATATCACGGGCATCATAACTGAAAAGGGCATTCATAAACCCGAAGATATTCATACTTTACAATAATGGAACAATATCAAGGAATAAAATTTAACGTTCGATTTTTGAATGAAAGGGTCCTTGATTACCCAATTCAGAAAGAGCTCATTGAGTGGGGAAAGAAACTCTCGAAATTGGGCTGTATTCCCACCTATCCTAATCCTGAAAATCCAGGGATCATAAGTTCTGCAGGAAATCTCAGCGCGCGGATAGGGGACAGATTTATTATCACTGCTGCCGGTTCAAATCTTGGAGAGCTATCGAATAATAATTTCGTTGAAGTTTGGGATGTCGATATGTCAGAAAAATTGATACAGGCAAAAGGTTCGGAAGAGCCCTCATCTGAAACCATGTTGCATTACAGTATTTATCAAAAACGGAATGATGTACAAGTGATTTTTCATGGACACAATCAGCAATTACTTGCACAATGCTCACAATTAGGACTGAAATCTACAAAAAAATGGTATCCTTATGGAACCCTTGAGCTTATGAATTCAGTATGCGATATGATCAAAGAGAATGATCGGTTCCTCATTATGAAAGATCACGGATTTTTAAGTTTTGGAAAAACTTGCCAGCAGGCAGGAGAAAACATTATTCAGGTCTTATCTAAAGTTGAAAAAATTAAAGAAATATGAACCACGAAAAGCACCCTGATACAGTCGTTCCTCCTTACGGGGCAGGCGAAAAACTCGAAAGTAGCGAAATTATTAAAATAATGTTTAATAGAAACATTTTTAATTCTCATTCCCAATCCCCTGATTGGGAATGCATCATTATTGAAACTCATTTTTGTGTTCCCAAAGAGGGCTTTGGGAACAAGTTAAGGGGCGTGGGCTTTGGTAGCTATGAACTGCTTGAAAATACATATAAGATTATAAATTTTTTATTAATATTTGAAAAATCTTAATTAATAGAATCAGTAATAAATGAAGTATATAATAGAAATTTGAAATACTTTTTTAGTACCTTTCGCCTGTCACGGCGTATCCGCCAGCTAGCGGAGTAATCGGATAGTAAAAAAGTATTTATATGTAGGAGTATAAATGAGCAAGACATTTATTCAGAAGATTTTTGAGCAGAAAACGGGGAAGCTGGTACACGAAGGTGAGATCGTTTTTGTCCAGCCGGATTATATTCTAACACATGACAATTCTGCTGCGATCATCAAAAAACTCGGTCAGGTTAAAGATGGCATCAAAGTAAAATATCCGGATCGCATCGTGATCGTGCTCGACCACGTTATTCCTGCTGCAAGTGCGAAAACTGCTAATAATCATAAAGAAATTCGAGAATTTGTAAAAGAGCAGCATATCACACATTTTTATGATATTGGCAGAGGAATTTGTCATCAGGTATTGCCGGAAATAGGACTTGCAAAACCCGGCAGCGTAATTGTCGGAAGTGACAGCCATACCTGCACTTATGGTGCATTTGGTGTATTTTCAACAGGTATTGATAGAACCGAAGCTGCCGGCATCTGGATAACCGGCGAAACATGGTTCAAAATTCCCCGATCCTATAAGATCACTTTGGAAGGGCGCTTTCAGCAGCGGGTATCCGCAAAGGATCTCATATTGAAAATAATCGGAGACCTCGGCGCTGATGGAGCAAACTATAAATCTGTTGAGTATCACGGCTCAGGCATCAAAAATCTGGATATTTCAGATAGGATGACCATTGCAAATATGGCTGTGGAAATGGGCGCAAAGAACGGCGTGTTCCCTGTTGATAAGCTTACAAAAAATTGGCTGAAACTGCATAATGTTGAAGAGTATCATGAAGTGTGGGCAGACGATGATGCAGTGTATGAACATGAATATACTTATAATTTGAGCGAGATTGTTCCGCAGGTCGCATTTCCGCACACTGTCGATAATGTAAAAGACATTCCGGAAGCAGAAGGCATCAAGGTAGATCAGTGCTTTATAGGCACATGCACAAATGGCAGGTTAGAAGACCTTCATGCTGCTGCCGCAATACTGAATGGAAGAACGGTACATCCATCCACCCGACTGATAGTTCTGCCTGCTTCGAGAGAAGTGTATCAGCAGGCAACGGATGACGGCACTTTGAGCATTCTTAACAGAGCCGGCGCGGTGATACTTCCTACAGGATGCGGTCCGTGTCTTGGTGCTCATCAGGGTGTGATGGCAGATAATGAAGTGACTATCTCAACTGCGAACCGCAACTTCAAAGGCAGAATGGGCAATAAGACCGCCGAAATATATCTTGCATCTCCGGAAACAGTTGCTGCTTCTGCACTAAAAGGTATGATCACTGACCCGAGAAAAATATAGTTTTGACATTATGAAAAAACGT
>JACNJG010000176.1 GCA_014382685.1 Candidatus Cloacimonadota bacterium | reverse complement strand
CCAGGACATTTATAGTAGTATCTTCCCACAAATTAGAAAGTTGTTTGAAGGTTTGTTCTCGATCCTGTGCCATTATTCCTCCCTATCTAGTTAAAGGTAATGATTTAATACGTTTAACTAATTTGTCATGTAAATCCTTTCCATCTTTCCATAAAATAAAATTTTGATGATTGACATCAAAATGGATTTGAGAATATACGTTTTTGTTGATTTCTTTTTCATTTCCTTTTGAGTCCTTGGTTTTAATATTTTGCTTAACAAATTTATTAAACAATTCTTTCTTGCATGAATAAATAACAGGAATATTTAATCCATACGCAAATCCAGCTTCAAAATACACTCCACCACGGTTACCAGTGAAGTCGGCAATAACGAATTTACTACCTCTAATTTCACCAATTATTGCGTCGTTAATGTCTCCATTGTAGTCTTTTTCATCAATGGGTTCTGCATTATAACCTCCGGCTTCTTTAGCTGCTGGTTTAATATATTTTAACAGAATATCTTTCATCTCATCTGTAAACCAAATTGCAACAAATACCTTTTTGCTATCAGGATTCGGATGACGAAACGTTTCAAGATATGCCCAGCCTCTTGAAGTAATATTCTTATTATTTTCTGAAATATATTTTTGTTCATTCCTAAGATAACCTTGAAAAATGAAATCAAACTCAAATTCATCGATAATTCTTCCAATGGCTACTAAAGGCAACAAAACTTTAGCATTCTGAAGGAATTCAATATTTTTTTCAGTTGGTATCTTATTTAATCTTATTTTTTCTAAAATTCCAAATGCTTCACCGAACTTAAAATTAAGTTTCATGCCAGCAACCGGAAATTTCTTCGCAAGATATAGCAACATCTTGTCAGCTTTTTCAAACACATTAAGTTCAGGTAATGATATCAAGGATTGTAATATTCTTCTGTTTATTTTAACAATTCCTAAATCCTGTTTCTCCCTTATCCAACCTGAGATTTTAGACATTGCAATATTGTTGAATTGATTTGATTCCATTAAATAATCCAACTCCATTGATCCAGGCTGATCAATTATATATCTGCCACATCGATAACAATCTACTTCATCAACCGTCATTCTTCCTATGGAACCTATAACGTTTTTATAGGTCGGTGAACCACAAATGGGACAAATTTTATCCATTTTATCCATTTTTACCTCCATGTAATTCCTTAATTATTTTATGAAAACGTAATATAGAAAAAGTATACTTTTTTTAGCAAGAAATTTCTTATCTGAAAAGTTAAGGATTGTTAAATAGTTAAAAAATGGTACACCCACGGGGACTCGAACCCAGGACCCGCTGATTAAGAGTCAGCTGCTCTACCAACTGAGCTATGGGTGCACCTAAAATTTATTTGATCAATAGGAGTCTTTTTACGCCGGACTCGTAATTCTCTGTCAATAATTTGTAAAGATAAACGCCATTTGCCAGCGTTCTACCGCTGTTATCCTTGCCGTCCCATTGAACGGAATAAGTGCCGGTTGCAAAAGGAATTTCGCAAACCATTTGCCCCTTAATATTGAAAACCGTAACCTTTGCCTGCTCAAAATGGAATGTGCCGGGATTATAGGAAATTACCGTAGAATTCTTGAATGGATTGGGAAAATTCTGATATAGTACAAAATCATTTGATGGAATTTCCGGTTCAACTGCGTATGTCAAATTATCTGCATAGTTACCGGTTCTCTGTATGTTGCCGCGGTATATCGTCCATGGATGGAACGAGCCGTAAAGCCCTTTATAATCCCAAACTGAAATACCTGATGTGGAGCCGGCAATGATCTCATAGTCGCCATCGTTATCAAGGTCATAAAGAGCGATTGGCGAAGTAACTGAAGTCGGATTGCAAACTGGAAATTCCGGGAGCAATGTGCCATCATAAGCATAGCAATAGATATTACCATCGAAAGATGAGGCAAGTATCTCCACACTTCCGTCATTATTGATATCTGCTGCAACCGGGCTTGTTTTTGAGGAGCTGTTCATACTCTGGGGCCAGCCGTTAATCGTTGTGCCATCAGCTTCGAGCAGCTTTACCTCTCCGTCCAAAGTTGAATAGCCAATATTGAAAATTCCACCCGAATTCTTTGTAAAGGCAATTGGTGAGGAGAATAAGCTTGCAGAGAGGTCATCTTCATGAATGATCGCACCTGTGTAGTCAATTATGTATAGCTTATTGCTGCTATTTCCAAAGGTGATATAATTCGTATCAAAAATAATCGGAGATGCCCAAACATGGGATTCTGTTTGCACCGGGAATCCTGTAAGCACTTCGGCATCGCTATCTATGGCATATATTTTCCCATTTGTTAATCCAACCACCATATCCATCACACCATCTTCATTGATATCACCAACTGCAACATCAGAACAGAGCGGAGCATCAAATTCATAAGGAAATGTGCCAAAATTATTCCCTTCGTGGTCGATCACGTAGAGCTTTTTATCGATGCAGGAAATGATCGTTTCAAGATAGCCATCATTATCGAGGTCGGCAAGAGCAGGAGTCGTAATTATCTGACCGCCGGTTGTATAAGTAAAGACCTGCGAGCCATCGTGATTAAGTGCGTACACAGTGCCGTTTCTGCCGGCTATGACAAGTTCGAGTTCATTATCATTATCGACATCACCCGCAGCGAGAGATTCCCAAACCTCATCTTCGAGTGCGATCGGGAAACCGGGCTTTGTCTCGGCATCAGCAGTGATGGCATAGATATTTCCCATGCGGTCAACTGTCACGATCTCCTCTTCTCCGTCATTATCAAGATCAATAACAATGGGTGAAGATTTCACCTCCACGCCGAGATATTTAGGCCAGTTATACTGCAACAAAGAAACCTGGAATGTATCGTAATACATCTTATCAAAAGGATAGGTGGCAGTCTGGTTTGCGGTGATATGCAGTTGGAAATGAATGTCCTCATACCCGCAGCTATTGCTCACAGTAAATGTAAAAGGATTGGAACTATTATCTGCGGTGTTGCCTGCGGGAATAGAGCCGTAATTGTGCGTGCTGTTCTGGATCACAATGAAGCTGCTGTCACAAATGAACTCAACTTCGACATTTTCGGCAAGCTGCCACTCCGGCATATTCTGTACCTCGACTACCATTTCGATCTCTTCGCCGGGATTGATTATACCGTCATTATCTCCTGAAGGATCAAAATATTCAACATTGCTGACTTCCACATAAGGGAATTCACCATCCGTCATAATGACCGCAGTTCCGGGATCGCCAAAAACCACAAGCTCATAATAACACCAGCGCATCCACGGACTATTAACGGTCGAAATAAGGGCTGTTTTTGAGTAGTCGTTTGCCTTTCCCAGTTCTCTGATATTCTCTATAAAAAGTGCATCAAAGAAGGTTCGGTCAAATTGCTCTGAAGGACCTTCTATCGAGCCGGGAGAATACCAGCCATATCTAGTATTTCCGATGAATGCCATTGGTCCGCTTTCAGCGATGACAAGACGTTCACCCACGCATTCTGCAGACCCGCTCGTGCCTTCATCAAAGGCGGCAGGATAACAGCCCTGCGTATAAATGAAGCCATATTCATCATTGATAAATGTGTCCGGAGTGTTCGGGCTCATTCCCATTAGAATGCTGTAATTCGCATGTCCCATATGATTTATGATACCCATACCTGAATTTATCGCATTCTTCACGGCAGTTCCGGAATAGGTTCCATCACGCTGATATAATGTGTAAAAATGATAATTATCAACCGGGATGCGGGTTGCGACATCGTCTTTATAATCACCACCCCAAGTTACGGGATTCCAATTAAGATTTTCACCAACCATGCATGCTTTTTCAAGTGCCGGCTTTGGGTTGTCGGTATAACTTTGAATTTTATAGATTGCATTAATAAAATCCTGCTGTACGTCTCCGGGAATTCGTGCAACTGCAACTTCGGGATAGAAATCGGGATCATCTTCCATCTCTCCAAATCTGTTATCCCCATCGGCGTTCCAGTTGCCGTCAAGTCCGCCGTAATAGAGATCTGAAGGAATGTAACCAATTGTTCCGCCTGCCTGAACATAAAATTTCACACTTGGTATGATCTCATCATCTCCGCCAAGAAGCACATACTCGAGTGGATGACTTGAACCAGTCCAAGAAATATATGCAAGGATAATGAAATTGCGAATTTTGTCAGCATTGGTCGTGCCGGAATAATTGTCATAAATATCTTCAACTGTGTATATCTCTGCCTGCACACCACGGTTTATTTTCCAATCCCTAAAATCGGTAAAGGTGGGAAGGAAATTTTCTGAGGTAATAATAATATAGTCGTGAGGATCGGCAGGATCAATAAGATTGTCACGGTAAGAGCTATTTGCTTCTTTTCCAATGTATGAGTGCTTTTCGTAGGCGTTATCAACAATATTATCGAGCTCGCTCTGTACCGCACGGGAATTCTGCAGCATTTTGGATTGATGATCTGCTATCTCCGAATCGTATGCAGTTTCCACTATTAATGACCAGTTCGACGCATACTCGACAGTACCTGTTCCGGGCATGTACCTGATCGGAAACACATTGACCAGAGCAATTGAATGTCCGGCATACATCTCGGTACTGATAAGCTCATACTCTACAGCAGGATAAGGATCATTTGATTGATAAATATTTTCATTCCTTTGTGTAGGGATAACCTCTTTTACACTGGTTGGCTGTGGAGTTCCGGCAAAATCAATGTACATGTCGGAAGTAACGAGTTCCCAGTCCGAGTGAGTAGTTTGAATATTTACGATCTTCTCTCCATAAGGAAGAAGGATCTTTGCTCCGTAAAAGGGAATAAGCGGTTCGCCGGGAACTTGTTGCTTTGTGATGAAGTCGGTCACAATACGGTTTTCGGTAATTGAAGGTCTGTCAAAAGTGAAGTCAACCTGAAGGTCGGATGCATGGGCAAGACCGAAAGTTAGAAGTAGAGTACTAAGTGCTACAATAAAATATTTTTTCATTTATGCTCCTATAAATAATTTCTATTTAATTCTTTTAAAATTTATGTTGGTGGTATTTTTTGTCAAAGTTAATGGAAATTTGAAACTTGAAATTTGAAATTTAACCACACGTCTCCGCTCCGTTACGCCGAGGCAGGCGAAAAACACAAAATAAATTAAGAAAATGGAAATAGAACACAGATTAACCCCATGAAATCCTGCAAAGCAGGAATCCCGATGTATCGGGATTATTTCACAGGGTGAACGCTGATTGAAAAAGCAA
>JACNJG010000132.1:2304-5325 GCA_014382685.1 Candidatus Cloacimonadota bacterium | reverse complement strand
TATTTTATCAGCACTAATTTCTTGATTGTATAATCATTTTCTGTAGTGAGTTTACAGAAATAGATGCCTGAGGATAAACCTTCCGCATGCCACTCCACCGAGGATAGTTCATTATTTATTGGTAGTTCTTTTATCTTTTGTCCTTTTATGTTATAAATCTCGATTGTTGCTTCTCGAATATTAGATGGTAACGAATAACTGATTACTGTTGATAGAGTAAAAGGATTGGGATGACTTGAAAGATGATTTTCGGTAATTATATCATTAACACTCATTACACTGTCCGAATCTACTCGAACAAGCAAGAAATCAGACCAACCCGTGTCGATGTTTGTCTTTTCTCCAGTAATAATATAGCCGCCATCTATAGTCTGTTCTATTGAATGTCCGGTTTCGAGGTCATCGTCACCATATATTATATCCCAAACCTCATTTCCTTGTTCGTCAGTCTTAATTATCCATAGATCGCTTTCATAATATGAATTAGTATTTCCAGTAAGGACATAACCTCCATCACTTGTTTGCTCGACATCATGAGGCCAGTCTTCACTTGTATCTCCATAAACTTGATTCCATTCTTCATTTCCAGACTCGTCTGTTTTAATCAACCAATATTGCATATCATTCCCGAATGAATATGTATAACCTATAATAACATACCCGCCTTCATTTGTCTGTTGTGCTGAAAAACCAATATCAATAGCACAACCATCGTATTTGTGGCTCCATTCTTGATTTCCTTCTTGGTCGGTTTTAATTAATAATACATCATAATTACCATACCCTCCTAAAATATAACCGCCATCAGAGGTTTGTTGAACAGAAAGAGCTTCATCCCACTCATATCCCCCATATGTTTTACTCCATTCTTCGATTCCGTTGGTATCTGTTTTTATAAGCCATACATCAAAATAATCATTACTTCCCTGTATCCATGTTGCTCCTGCGATGATATAACCTCCGTCATTTGTCTGTTGAACAGCATTACCCCTGTTGTCATAATTACCAAAAGTTCGATACCACTCTTCATTTCCTTGTTCATCTGTTTTTATAAGATACACATTATGGTAGCCCGGACCAAATGAATCAGAATATCCTACAATAATAAAACCTCCATCACTGGTTTGTCTAACATCATATGCACAATCATCATCTGTTCCGCCGTACGTTTGATTCCATTCTTCATTACCTAACGTGTCTGTTTTAACGAGCCATACATCAAAATTACCCACACCATATGAGGAAGTACAGCCAACTATAACGAATCCGCTATCTATTGTTTGCTGAATCGAATAAGCGCGTTCCATATTATCACCACCAAAGGTTTTAGCCCATAAAATATCTGGTGCTGATTGGGCAAAACTAATTGAAAAACCAAGAATAAGAAGGAACGTAAAAACCAAAATACACATTAATTTATTTTTCATCATGCCTCCTACTATTTGAAGAAATAAATGCCATCATTTATTCATTTAATCCTCATGTAAAATGCAATAACTAATTTATTTCTTGTCAATTTTAATATATCTTTCATCGGGATTTGGAAGAGGGGTAGTCTCTCAAGAAAATCCCTCTAAAATTTCTGATTTTATTGACATCAAAATAAAAAGAATTGAGAATTTTTGATATATGAAAATCAAGAATACGAACGAGGAGAAACTACATGGATAAAAGCTCACAAAAATTAAATCTCTTTAAACTTGTAATGATCACGCTTGCATTTATTATGAGCATTCGTAATCTGCCGATGCTTGCAGAAACCGGATGGGCTCAGATATTCTATATGGTTGTTGCAGCGCTTATCTTCTTGATCCCAACCGCCCTGATCTCTGCGGAGCTTGCAACCGGCTGGCCCTCTGCAGGTGGTGTGTACAAATGGATCAAACTTGCTTTTGGTGACAGGGCTGCATTTGTCGGTGCATGGATGCTCTGGGTACAGATGTTCTTTGGTATGGTTATGATCGGCTCGTTCATCGCTGCGATGATCGCCTTTATTTTCAATCCCGCACTTGCGAATAACAATATTTATATTGCTGTTGTCACAATTGCAATTTATTGGGTAGCAACACTTTTTAATATGAAAGGATTGAAGTCAGCCAGTTTGATCAGTTCGGTCGGCTTCCTGGTTGGTGTGCTCATTCCATTCATTCTAATCCTTGGATTCGGGTTAAACTATTTCCTCGGCAGTAACCCGATCCAGTTGCCAAAATTTACCTGGTCGCAGGTATTTCCAAATTTTTCAAGTATCAGGAACCTTGCATTTTTTGTGGGAATAATATTTCTCTATTCGGGTATGGAGGTATCATCTGTTCATGCGAATGAAGTGAAAAATCCCCAGAAAAATTACCCGCTTGCCATGCTCATTGCAGCGATTCTTATCATGACGATGAACATATTTGGTGCTTTTGCAATTGAGATCGCAGAGCCAAGAAGTTCGATAAATCTTGCTTCGGGCATTATGCAGACATTCACGATCTTTTTTAATCAGCAGAATGTTAGCTGGCTTATTCCAATTGTAGCGCTCATGGCTGCGATCGGTGCATTTGGGCAGCTCAGCACATGGGTACTGGGACCATCAACAGCTATGCTTCAGGTGGCAAAAAACGGCTTTATGCCAAAATGGTGGCAGAAGACGAACAGCGCGGGAGTACCAATTCGTTTCGTTCTTGTTCAGGCAACTATGGTCTCACTCGTTGCATTGATCTATGTGGTCGTTCCCGCAGTAAATGCCGGCTTCTTTATGGTATTGATCCTCACGACCGTTCTGTACGCAGTGATGTATCTTCTGCTGTTTGCTTCGGGAATCAAACTGAGATATAAATATCCAGATGTGAAACGAGCATACAGAGTCCCCGGTGGGAATATCGGTATGTGGATCGTGGGAGGTCTCGGTTTCCTTGCAATGTTTTTTGTAATCATTATAAGCTTCTTCCCGCCTGCAAATCTCAAAATTGGAAGCCCGACTTTTTATGTACTTTTTATGGTACTCGGACTGCTAATATTCGTCACCCTTCCGATTAT
>JACNJG010000132.1:0-2174 GCA_014382685.1 Candidatus Cloacimonadota bacterium | reverse complement strand
ATAAAATCGATATTAACGCATTATTCTTGGGACCAAAATCTGAAAATGGAAAATTCTTTCTCGAGCAATTGAACGAGATAGTGAACGAACATCTTTTCTGGAGAAAGGACTTTCATCCGGAAGACGACCCCGTGATCTCTTTAGCGAACCAAAATGAAAAGGGATTCCGGGAAACACAAGAAACAACAACGAATGTATTACGAAAACTGTGTGCAAAGCTTAAATTAACTTCCATGCCCTGGCACTCACCCCGTTATCTCGGGCACATGAATGCAGATATTTTGATGTCTGCTACTCTCGGATATATCGCTGCAATGCTTTATAATCCAAACAACTGCGCCTATGAAGCAAGCACTGCGACCACGCCCATGGAACTGGAAGTAGGAAAAGATTTTGCGCGTCTTATGGGATTCGACACGGATATCGCATGGGGTCATATCTGCACCGATGGCACTGTGGCAAATATGGAAGCTTTGTGGTATGCCCGAAATCTGTCATCCATTCCTTTTGCAGTGAAAAAAGTTCGTCCAAAATTAGTCGAAGGTATGTCGGATTGGGAACTCTCAAATATGAAGATCGCAGACATTCTCGATCTTGTGGATAAAGTTCAGGATGTATGGGATGAAGTAAGGGATTCTTCCGTGCGTGGCACCGGTGTAAACCAGGCGCAATTAGGGAAATGGATCGTCCCTGAGACAAAGCATCTTTCATGGGTAAAAGCTGTTGACGTGCTTGGTCTTGGTCTGGACAATGAGATCAATATCCAGGTCGATAAGCATTTCCGCATGGATATTAAAATCCTTGAACAAACAATTGAAGACCTTGCAGCGAAAAAAATACCTATACTTGGCGTAGTCGGAGTGATAGGGAGTACTGAAGAAGGTGCTATAGATCACTTTGATAAGATCATTGCACTCAGAAAGAAGTTTGAGGAAAAAGGTGTTTCTTTTTATGTGCATGCCGATGCAGCATACGGTGGATATGCACGTTCCATATTCCTCGATGAAGATAATAATTTCATGCCATATAACTCTCTCAAAGTTCAGCTTCATAAATTGAATATCATAAATCAAGATGAACTCGACTGGCCCAGCCAGGATGTGTATAATGCATTCGAGGCAGTTTCACAAGCAGATTCAGTCACAATTGATCCTCATAAAATGGGATATGTGCCTTATGCAGCGGGTGGAATCGCAATCAGAGATAAGCGAATGGTTGATGCGATTTCCTTCTTCGCGGCATATATCTTTGAAAAAGGAACGGATGTCCCATCTCTTCTTGGAAGCTATATTCTTGAAGGATCAAAAGCTGGGGCAACGGCTGCAGGCGTGTGGGCAGCGCATCATGTATTACCCCTGAATATTACGGGTTATGGTAGATTGATAGGTGCAAGCATTGAAGGCGCGCAAAGACTATACGATCTTGTTCAATCAGTAGAGCATTTTGAGATCAACGGCACAAAGATGAGATTCGAATCACTTATCAAACCGGATTTCAATATGGTTGATTTTGCCTTTAATATCGAAGGTAATAAAGATCTGGAAAAGATGAACCGGCTTAACCTCGACCTGTATAATTTAAGCTCATATGTGTCAGGTCCGGTTTACAAGGATGATTTCATCACATCTCATACAAAACTTGATTATGAAGATTACAAAGATGCCCCATTAGAGCTTGTGAAACGCCTTGGAATTCCCAAAGAAGAATGGGATAAGGTTCACAGCTTGCGTGTGATGAGAGCATGCGTGCTTACTCCGTATTTCATGAACGACAAAGTCACTGAAAATTATTGGCAGAAATATGTAGAAAGCATGAAGGGAAAATTAGAAGAACTTGTTCCTAAGTTCATATAATATTGATGAATTAAATGAATAACCACGAATCTGGAAGTAAAGGATATTTCCTGATTTCCAGCCCCGATTAATTTATGTAATAGTAAAAATGAAAAATCCTTTTATAGGAGGAACGATGTTAAAAGCGATTAGAAATCACAATTTTTAAGTGAAAAAGATATTAACCGTAATATCAATTCTATTTATATTTGTTACAATGAATCTTTACGGAAATTTTGTAGATATTAAGACAGCTGAAGAAGTTGCTTGTAACTGGTATCAACATTGGATGCCATATCAGATCGATATCTTTAATGTAAAAGACGTCTTTATAGAAGAGTA
>JACNJG010000172.1 GCA_014382685.1 Candidatus Cloacimonadota bacterium | reverse complement strand
CTGATGATCCTGATGCTACTTATCGTAAGAAGCATGGCAAATCACACAAAGGTCAGGTTGCGAGCATAACTGAGACAGCCCATCCTGACAATGCATTGAATTTGATTGTCGATGTAAGTGTTCAACCCAACAATAAGGATGATAGCAAGATTCTGGGCGAAAGATTAGATGAGATAAAAGAGAAGCTTCCTGAACTTGATGAGTTGCATTTTGACGGAGGTTATGGTAGTGAAGATAATGACAGAAAGATGGAGGATGAAAAGATAGTTCCTATTCAAACCGCTATTAGAGGGAGAAAAGCAAAGTTACCTACCAGCTGGCAGATTGAAAAAGACGAAGAAAATAACTATTATGTAACCTGTCCCAATCAGCAAACAGTTAAAGCAGAACCCACGAAAACAAGATTTAAAGCCTGTTTTAAGAGTTCAATTTGCAGTGCCTGTGCCAATAGAGATAAATGCCCGACCGTAATTCAAAAACATTGTCATTGTTATTATTTTAACAGAGAAGATTTTTTGAGTAAACAGCGGCACAAGAATATATGTGATCTTCCTTTAGATAAACGAAAAATCAGACCAAATGTTGAAGCGTCAGTGTGTGAGTTCACACGCAAAATGAATAATCATAAATTAAAAGTTCGAGGAGCATTCAAAGCGGCACTCTTTGTCTTTTCTGTAGCTATTGCGATTAACTTTGGCAGGATATATAGATATTCAAAGAACATTAGCGGAAATTTGGGGAATAATAACCCATTTATTTCAGCTATTTTTAGTTTAAATACAATATATCAAGTAATTATCAATAAAATCCAACATATATCACTCCAAAATCCAAAATTTGGATATTTATGTCTTTTTGAAAGAAGAAGTATAAAAAATATTCTTCATGCTCAAAACTAGGGTTTTTAAAGTGAACTCAATATTAATTTGCTTTCATTCTGTTTTTCCTATTTTTATTATTATTTTGTTTATTTCAATAATTTCAGCCCTTCGTCTGATCTTCTTCGCCGGCTGGCGAATACATCGCAGCAGGCAGAGGGATAATTGTGTTTCTGAATATGTATGTTACAAATCTTGACGTTATGTAAACTTAGTATGAAATTTTGTATATGAGAAATGATCATGAACTTTCAGAAAAAGATATAAGCTTGATCAATAAGTATAAGTTTTACCTGCAGTTTGAAAAGGGCTTAAGTGAGAATTCCATTCTGGCTTATGAGCGGGATATAAAGCAATTTGCAGAAGAAAAAAGCAAGCACGATCTCACGAAAATTACTTCCGATAACGTGATCGTTTTTATGAATTTTCTATACTCTCACGGTGCGTCAGATAAAACTGTTGCTCGTAAACGAAGCTCACTTGCGAATTTTTATAAATTTTTATACATAGAGCAGCTTATTTCTGAACCGATCTTTGAGCGGTTCCCTTCACCTAAAGTTTCAGCATCTTTGCCGGATGTTCTTTCGATTGAGGAAGTAGATGCACTGATCAATGCAGTGGAAAGAACGGACGAATACGGCACTCGCGATCGTGCAATTCTTGAATTTCTTTATTCAACAGGAGCTCGCATTTCAGAGATGTTAGACGTGCGTATCGGTGACCTTTATCTTGATGAAATGATCGTCAGGTTATTTGGAAAAGGAAGAAAAGAGCGTTATGTGCCGATCTCACAAACTGCGTTGACATATTGCGAGAACTATATCGAGAATGCCCGCCCAAAGCTCCTGAAATATAAACAGAGCAATATTTTATTCCTCAACAGATTCGGAAATAAACTAAGCAGAATGGGCTGCTGGAAGATAATTAATAAATATGCTCAACAAGCTGGGATAAAGATTCATGTATCTCCACACACATTACGACACTCCTTTGCCACACACCTGCTGCAAGGGGGCGCAAACTTGAGGATCGTGCAAACTTTACTGGGGCACAGCAGCATCAGCACGACTCAAGTTTATACAAATATTGACAGGAATTATCTCAAGGAAATTCATTCCCTCTATCATCCAAGAGCATAAAAGAAACAAAACATAAAGGAGTTCTAAATATGTTTAAAAAGCTTTTTATCATAGCTTTAGTAACGTGTGCAATATCTGGAGTTCTCTTTGCGCAGGAGCTGTCTGACAGAGATATTCAGCAAATTGAATATGATGCTGGTACAGCCTATAACGATGGTGTGCAGCTCTATACACAAAAAGATTATCAGGGCGCAATAGATAAGTTTGTCACATCTCTTGATCTCTATAAAAAGATCGATACTGAAGCCAACCCAAAAACCGATCGCATCCGCGAATTATACAAGAACCTCTCTGTGATGTATTATACCACCAAGCAATATCCAAAGGCAATTGAATTCTATGGACTTCGCCAGCAATACGAACCGGACAACTATCAGATCGTGATTTCTCTCAGCACAATCTATAATGCAATGGGAGATAGCGCTCAAGAGCTACAGGTTCTTCTCGATTATGATGAAAACTATGACGAATACAAAATAAGTAAAAAAATCGCAACAATCTATGAAGATAATAACGATCTTACGAATGCGATAATATATTATACGGATGCGTTCAATCTCAACCCGAAAAAAGTTGAATTCCTTGAAAAGATCGCTATGTTCTATCATAAAACCGATGAAACCTCAAAGGCGATAAAAGCATACGAGGACTATATTGCAACTGAACCGGCTGATTATATCCTGAGAAAAGTCTATAAAAACCTCGGCATTTTTTATCAAAATATGGAACAGATCGACAAAGCCATTCTTGCTTTTGAAAATTCTCTTGCTCTGAAAAATGACAAGGATATCGCATTTACTGTTGGCCATCTTTATTATGATAAGGGAGATTATTCCACAGCGAAACAATTTTTACAGGATGTATTGAGTATTGATCAAAATAACCCTCAGGCACATTATTATATGGGTAAGATATATCGTGAAGAAGAGCAATGGAATAAAGCAATTTCAGAATTTGAGCTTATTGTGAACAATCCCCAACTTGGGAAGTTTGCAAAAGAAGAAATCGATTATATTAAAAAGCAACAATAATATATTAATATATATGTAAGTATAAATAAGTTTTCATTATAATAGATAAATTGATACTAATAAATTTTAGTTTGAACGCAAAGGGGCACTATGCGTAGGATGATCATATCCGGAAATTGGAAAATGTATAAAACCCTCGAAGAAACAATCACTTTTTTTGAGGAGTTTTCAGCATGGGAGAAGGATTTTTCTCATAAGAATCAGCTCTTGATCTTTCCTCCAAATTTATACACCATAACAGCTCTCGAAATGACAAGAGAGAATGATATTGATATTGGTGTTCAAAATATTTATTTCAAAGATTTCGGAGCTTACACAGGAGAGATATCGTCTCCGATGCTTACATCGATTGGATGCAAATACGCATTAGTTGGACATTCCGAACGACGTCATATTTTCCATGAAACCGATGAGGAGATAAATCTGAAGATACTGGCATTGATCGAAAACAGAAAGCATATTGTCTTTTGCATTGGCGAGAAAGAGAGCCAAAGAGATGAAGGGCTTACCGAGCAGGTTCTCGATACTCAACTCGCAATCGGCTTGCAGGATGTTCATGAGAAGGATATGCAGCATGTCGTAATTGCTTATGAACCTGTCTGGGCAATTGGAACTGGTAAAACAGCCACTCCGGAGATCGCACAAGATGCTCACGCTTTTATTAGAAAATGGTTATCAACTCATTTTAATTCCAGCGTTGCAAATAAAACACGCATTCTTTATGGCGGTAGTGTGAAGGCAGCAAACTGCAAAGAGCTTCTCGAAAAACAGGATATTGACGGAGCACTAATTGGTGGAGCCAGTCTGAAGATCAAAGATTATATCGAGATCATAAAGATTTCTGAAGAAGTAGCTCAAAAGAAAGATCAGTAACATGTTAGATATAAAATTTATTAGAAAAAATCCCGAGTTTGTGCGGCAATGCATCAAAAATAAGGGTGAGAAAGTACAGCTTGATAAAATTATTGAATTAGACAATAAACATCGCCAGCTACTTTTTGAATTTGAAGAGAAGCGGAAGGTGCAGAATGCTGTCTCGAAAGAGATTGCACAACTAAAGATGCAGGGACAAAGCGCTGATGATCAGATTGCAGCGACGAGAAAGGTTGCGGATGAAACAAAAGCACTTCAACAGGAAATCAGTGAAATAAGTAAAGCTCTGGAAAAGGAACTGCATGCAATTCCGAATATAATTGATAAATCGGTCCCAATTGGATTTGATGAATCCGATAACAGATTTATACGGGAATGGGGTGAAAATCCGACATTTGATTTCAAGCCACTTGATCATATACAGTTAGCAGAGAAGTTGGGTTTGCTTGATTTTCAGCGTGCAGCGAAGATTGCGGGTAGTGGTTTTCCATGTTATACGGGCATTGGAGCTCAACTCGAAAGAGCTTTGATAAATTTCATGCTGGATTTTCATCGGGAAGAGCATGGTTATAAAGAAATTTTTCCTCCCTTTATTGCGAATCGGAAAGCTATGACCGGAACAGGTCAGCTTCCAAAGCTTGAATTTGATATGTATCATATAAATGAGGATGACCTTTTCTTGATCCCGACAGGTGAAGTCCCTCTTACCAATCTCCATCAGGATGAGATCTTGCATGATGAGCAGCTTCCCATTAAATATACAGCTTATACTCCATGCTTTCGAAGAGAGGCAGGTTCGTACGGAAAAGACACAAAGGGTTTGCAGCGTGTTCATCAGTTCAATAAAGTTGAGCTTGTGCAGTTTGTTAAACCGGAAAATTCTGAAGATGCCTTACAGGAAATACTGTCGCAGGCGGAAGCAGTATTGCAGCAATTGGGTTTACCATACAGGGTTATGCAGCTTTGCAGTGGGGATCTTAGCTTTGCTGCTTACAAGTGTTATGATATTGAGGTATGGTCTGCTGGACTGGAAAAATATCTCGAAGTAAGTTCGTGTTCGAATTTTATTGACTTCCAATCCCGACGGGCGCAAATTCGGTTCCGTTCATCACAAGATGGAAAAGTGCACTATGTGCACACTTTGAATGGTTCTGGGGTTGCAACACCTCGAACGATGATCGCCCTTTTAGAAAATAATCAAACAAAGCAGGGTGAGATAATTGTCCCTGAAGTGTTGAGAAAATATATTAGTGGCAGAGAGAAAATAGCGTAGTGGTGGTACTTTCCGAGAAGTACAACATTTGTTATTGACAGTTGATAATAATATATTATACTATTTTTTACGAAATGCTTGACACGAAAATTGTCGTGTCGTGAACTCTGCAACACGTTCTTTAAAAACACATAGGGTGTATACATATTCGTAAGCAACTAAGCAATTAGTTACGCAAAAAATAGTAAATTAAAAACACAAAAATAATGGAGAGTTTGATCCTGGCTCAGGACGAACGCTGACGGCGTGGATTAGGCA
>JACNJG010000169.1:4077-5472 GCA_014382685.1 Candidatus Cloacimonadota bacterium | reverse complement strand
AAAAATTGACACTGTATCGGCACAGCTTAAATTTCTAATATGAATATTTTACAGCAGTTCTTTATTTTGATCTTTCCTATACTCTTTGCATTGACCATCCATGAATTCTCACATGGATATGCCGCTTATAAGCTTGGAGATGATACCGCAAAAAGAGCAGGACGACTGACGCTCAATCCGTTAAAGCATCTCGATCCTATCGGCACGATAATGCTTTTTATCGCAAAAATAGGATGGGCAAAACCCGTTCCGATCAACCCATATAATTTTAAAAATTTCAAGCGTGATACCGCCCTTGTTTCTCTTGCAGGTCCCCTTGCGAACTTTATCAGTGCAATTGTATTTAGTATAATTTTTAATCTTTTATACTCCCCGACCGCTTCACAAAATATTTTTATTCTGATAATATTTTATACGATATTTATTAACATTGCTTTGGGATTATTTAACCTGATCCCAATTCCACCTCTCGATGGATCGAAGATATTCGGTGCGCTTCTTCCCGACAGGTTATATTACAAATATCAGCAGTTTGAGCGAAAAGGAATGTTCCTTTTTATCGCGATAATATTGATCAGTAATTTTGCGGGACTGAATATCATTGGAGGCGTTATTCTTCCTCCCATTAGATTTTTCGTGAGGATGCTTACAGGAGTTTCAATTTAACGATATGGCAGAAGAAGTACAACAGCTTGAGCAAATCGATAAGTATAAAATAAAATTACCAAATTTTGAAGGTCCCCTCGATCTTCTTCTTTTCCTTATACGCAAGCACAAGATTGACATTTACGATATACCGATCGCATTTATGCTTGAAGAATATCTAAAATACCTTTCCGTGATGGAAGATCTGAATATTTCTATTGAGGGTGAGTTCATGGAGATGGCTGCAACTCTTATTCAGATAAAGTTGCGTTCACTTCTGCCAAAGTCTGTTGAGGAAGATCTGGAAGATCCCCGTACTGAGCTTGTGAACAATCTTCTTGCATACCAGAAAGTGAAAGAAACAACAGAAATACTTTCGGAACTTGCAGAAGAGAATAGATATTATTTCTATAGATCTATTGATGATGAATCACGAAAGGAAATACGGCAATCAGCAGTTAGCTATGAACTGGAGCAGAATGATGTTGATCTTTATGATCTGTTAAAAGTATTACAGAAATTTATCATTCAAAAACCGCAAGAGATCTCTGAAAATATTTCTCTTGATGAATATAAAGTAGAGGTAAAAATAAAGGAGCTAAGAAAGCTCCTTCGCAGCCGTAAAAAAATCCTATTTTCAGATCTTGTAAAACATTGCAGCCGGATTGAAATAATCGCTTTCTTCCTTGCTGTACTCGAGCTAATGAAGCGGAAAAAGGTGAGCGTATTTCAAAGCAAACAGTTTTCTGA
>JACNJG010000169.1:0-3475 GCA_014382685.1 Candidatus Cloacimonadota bacterium | reverse complement strand
TGGAATCTATCTCCCTCTTTCATCCTCTTGATCTTATCCTGGAGCTCTCTTCCAAATCTTTGTATAAATATGAGATAACGAGCAAATTGATCTTCTGTTAGTTCATCTCGGAGCTTTTTATAAAGTACCGCTTTCTTTTTATTAAGCTCTACGTCCTGCATAATCAGTTTGTCGATATTCTTAGAAATTTCTTTCTTATCATTATTATCGAGCGCAGTTTCAAGTTCCTTCATAATTGCAAGATGAGTATCATGAAAATCGCCCATGAGCTTATCAATATCTTTGATAATTGGAAGCACTTTCATGCTTTGCTCATCATTAAGATCAAGAATTTTGAGGAGCTCGAGATTCCGCAGTTGTAAGATGATCTTCTTATGCTCGCCCATTGGATGGGGTTGCCATTGCTGTGCATAAACTACTGTTGATAGGATAAGCAGCCCCGAAATTAGTAATACGATTTTTTTATTCATTGTAACTCCTAAAATTATGTCACGCTATTATCATACATTTTTTTTGTTAATTCCTCTAATTCATCTTGATCGAGATTGTCCAGAACTTCTTCATAATACTGCCAATCACCGTAGAGAATGTCATCTGTTAATTCCTCGTTTGCATATATTTCCTGAAGATATATATTCTCAAGATCGTCGAGATATACATCATTAAGATCGATTGCTTCTGTATAGGCAATATTGTCGATCACGTAGTAGTTTCTATCAATTGATGGCACAGATTTTGGTGAAAGAAAAAATATTATAAGAGAAGCAAAGAGAACTGCAGCGGTTGCGAGCGCCGGCTTTGCCCAGTATCTTACCCAGAAATATCTCTCGGTTTTTTGTGGGATATTTTCAAATCTTTGTGTGATATGGGCGTGTGGAGGTGCAGGATGAATTTTGACATCCCGATCAACAAATTGTTGGGTAATATTCAAAACTTTTTCCCATTCTGCAAGCTGTTTTCTGCAATGCTCACACTCTAAAAGATGAGCAGCAATCTGCTTTTGCTTTCGTGCCGAAAGCTCATTGTTCAAATAATCGAATAATATTTTTTTATTTATACATTTCATGGTTACTCCCGAAATTCAATCAGGTTTTGATCTTGTAAATTAATTTTTATCTTTTGCATTGCAAAGAAATAATTACTTTTCACGGTTCCAAGTTTTTTTTTCAGTATCTGTGCGATCTTTTTAAAGGGAAGCTGATCATAATACCGCATTACAAAGACTTCTTTCTGGCGGGGGGAAAGAGAATCAATAACCTTTTCCAATGATTCAAAAAGCTCCTTTTCCTGCAGTACCGATGAGGGATTCGCATTCATTTCCGTGCGCACTTCGTGAGCTTCCGGGAATTGGTTGAATTCTTTGCTCTTTTTGTTATTCATATAATAGATATGGTTCAATGCGATCCTGTAAATCCAGGTCGTGAACTTTGCTTCTTGTCGAAATGAGTTAATATTTTCATAGACTTTTAAAAAAATTTCCTGTGTAGCATCTTCTGCATCTTCATAATTTTTCAACATCTTTAATGCAAGCAAAAAGATCTTTTGATAATTTTCTTCAATCAGTTGATTAAGCCGAATAGAATCCATTTTCAATTTTCGTTTATTTGCTTAGATGTGTTATCCTGTAAAAAGTTTAAATTCATTTTTTTCATGATTTTATGTTACTCAAATTCGTCAGCCCCGCACTTTTACTGCAAGGAAAATATTAATTACTTTTACATTGACAGGAATATCATATTTTTTCGAGGATGATTTCAGTTCGCATGTGTTTACAAATCTAATTGTAAAATATATTCGCTGCATGACGACAAATAAGGATAAATATGAAAAAAAATGAACAGAAAACCTTCAAGAATGTACTTCAAAACAGTGTCTTACAATACGGAAGTAATATTGCGCTTTCAATGGTAAATGGTGAGCCAATTACCTATAGGCAATTCGGGAAAAAAGTGGATATTATCTCAAAAATATTGCAAAAAAGAGGAATCGTAAAAGGCGATAAAGTCGCAATATTGTCTGAAAACAAGCCGCAGTGGGGTATTGCGTATTTTGCGATCACGACACTTGGAGCAGTAGCTGTTCCAATCCTTCCGGAATTCCATGCCAATGAGATTCGTCATATTCTCATGCATTCCGAAGCAAAGGCGATCTTCATCTCCCAGGACCAGTATAACAAACTGGAAGATGTAGAGATGGAGGGTTTGAGCACGATATTTCATATCGATGATTTCAGTATTATTCCCCCAAACACTACAACAGATAAACTCAAAGAAATAATTAAGGAAGGAGAGGTCGAATTTGCCAAGTTGAGAGATTCTGCAATGAAGCTTCTATATCCTACCCAGAGTTCTCTTAAAGAAGACGATGTCGCATCTATTATTTATACATCCGGCACAACCGGTCATTCAAAAGGCGTTGAGCTCACACACAAGAATTTCATTTTTGATGCAGAAGCAACACTGCAAATTCAAAATGTTACAGAAGATGACAGATTGCTCTCGATCCTTCCGCTTTCCCATTCCTATGAATTCACGATTGGCTTTCTAATTCCCGTTATCCGCGGCGCCTCAATATATTATATTGACAAGCCGCCCGTTGCACGCGTGTTACTTCCTGTTTTACAGAAAATTAAACCTACGATGATGCTAACAGTTCCTCTGGTCATAGAGAAAATATATAAAGTCAGGATTGCTCCTCAATTATCCAAAAGCGGAATGATCAGGCAATTAATGAAAGTGCCTGCAGTACGGAAGAAACTTCATAGGGTCGCGGCGAAGAAAGTGATGAAGTTCTTCGGAGGAGAGATAAAATTCTTCGGTATCGGTGGCGCTGGGTTGATCGGTGATGTTGAAAAGTTTTTAAGAGAGGGGAAATTCCCCTATGCGATCGGATATGGTTTGACAGAAACCTCGCCACTGATTGCAGGTAGTGGGGCAAACAATACCAGATTCCGTTCTACGGGCATAATTATTCCCGGCGTAGATGTAATAATCAATAATTCTGATGAAAAAACAGGCGAAGGTGAAATCTGGGTAAAGGGTGATAATGTAATGAAGGGCTATTATAAGGACCCGGAAAGAACCAAAGAGGTGTTTTCCGAGGACGGATGGCTGAAAACAGGCGATCTTGGCTATATGGACAAAGATGGTTACCTATATATAATTGGAAGATTAAAGAATGTGATAGTAGGTTCGAGTGGTGAGAATATCTATCCTGAAGAAATAGAATCACAATTGAATCAATATGACAATGTGCTCGAATCTCTGGTTTTTCAAGAAAACGGACAGATTGTTGCGCGTGTTCATCTCAATTATGAAGAATTGGATAAAGAATTTAAACATAAAAAAATGACAGAAACGCAGATCGCAAAACGGATCGAGGAAATGCTTGAAGAATTAAGAAATAATGTGAACAGTAAAATGTCATCATTCTCCAGAATTTCCAGAATGATCGAGCAAACCGAACCCTTTGAAAA
>JACNJG010000167.1 GCA_014382685.1 Candidatus Cloacimonadota bacterium | reverse complement strand
AGGAATACATTTTTGCAAATATTCACTTTCCTTTGAATAAAGGCACTCATTGCAGTATCTTTATCAGTCCAGAGTGAATTACAGGTCTCTATATAGCTGACACCTGCTGTGAAAAGTTTGCATCCCACAACCAATAATCCGCCGAAGGTTTTCGTATCTTCAAAGGTTTTATCTGCCGAATTATATACAATTGAGGACGGAGTAATTGTGCAGATGCCGTAGTTGCCGACATTCACACCATAACTATACTGCGCCAGCAGATTCAGCATACCAAGATCATATTTTCCTGTCAAACTGACTGCATAGGAAAGTATCATTTTATCCAACTGGTCTGCATTGAAATTCTTATTGTACTTATTAATATTCACACCAACCGATGTTGCGAAATACATTTTTTTACCAGAATATTCATAGCTCAGATTTACCTTTGGGGATAGAGATTTCAGACCGCCAAGAGTAGTTACATCAACCTCTTTGGGAATAATGAACATTGCATTGAATGTATTCTTATAGCTGAATTTCACCATTGGCTGGCGACCGTCATAGAATAATCCGTAGTTAATAAAATTCAGATCATCAGCATACACCTAGTCGCCATAGGGTTTGAAACCGGAATAATCCTGCCCAATAATTATAGACTTATTACCTTTTGTTATCTTACCATAAAGAAGCCGCAGACCAACTTTTGATGGTGTAACAGCAAGTTCGACCCTGCCGTCAATACCTTTTATAGATATTTTAGCACCAAATCGACTGTTTGTCTGCATGGCATAATTAAGTGCAAGGTTGTTTTCGCTTACGCCGTTTTGATATAAATTCCAATCCTTGTCTGTCCTCTCATACCACAGTCCAAGACGCGCTGAGCCATAGAACGTTGCTTCTGCCTGAATCAACGCTGCCACACCCAACATGATTAATAAACAACATACTACTACTTTTTTCATCGTACCTCCGATTAATTTTAATGCAATATCAGCATTTTTTTTATGTACGTTTTATTTTCTATACTAATTTTAAACAAATACAAGCCGTAAGTGCATATCACGCTCTTTTCATTACGCCCGTTCCATTGTGCCTGATACACGAGCGATTCCCGCTTTTGCTCAATAAATTCCGAATTAACACTTTTTACGAACTGCCCTGCCACATTGTAAATATTTATCGAATATTCTTTTTGTTCTTTTGCTGTAAAATAGAGACCACACAAATTATCTCTATTCGGATCAAAGGGATTAGGCATTATGACGCCGACTTGTTCATAAAACAGATCGATTTCCTGAACTGGAAAATATGATACTTCGATCTGCCATTCAACAGAAACTTCATACTCCTGATCACTAGCGATAACCATAGAGGGAAAAAATCACCGAGCAAAACCTTTTTCATTTTTTCTTTTTGATTTTATTCTTTTTACGATTGCTGACACTATCCTTCACTTTGTCGATCATACGCTGATGAAGGGCTTTTTTAATCTCATCGATTTTACCGTAGGAGATGATATTATCTCTAAGCAGAATTCTTGTTTCATCAGTGAGATTTGTTATGATATTTCTGCCGCGCTCAATAGCGAGGATCTTCATAACAGGATACTTTTTTTCTACATCAGACAAATTCATGTGATACAACTCACTGTGCTTCGTCACTTCTATATTTATAATACCGAATCCACCTGAAGAAGTTACGAGATCCTGCACATAAGTGCGGGTGATGATGTTTTTTCTCAAAAAGAAATTCTGGATAACCTTTGTGAGTTTTTTAGATAATTTTGTATGAGAAAAGAGAAAAAAAATGATCCAGCAAAAAAGTGCAATGATCACAATATTTATTAGAACGGACAATGTCGGAAGCTTATCGAGATGGATGATGGGCTGAAACACTTTATGCACAAGCTGTGAAGGGCGTAGAGAATTCACAGAGGTTGCGATGAGTGAAACAAACCCTGCATGCCCGAAGACCATTAGTATTGTGGCGATTTTCCGCCGCTGCTGGTTCTTTACGATAAGCTCTGATTCCTTTGTAGTAAATCCCGTACTTGTAAAACAGGAAAGCGCCTGGAATTTGGCGATTGTCCATTCAATTCCGGTGAGTTTAAAGGCAACTGCGCCTACGCGTACCACTGTTAAGGAAATAATGACAATAATAACAAAAAAGATTAAATTCATAGTGTCCTTCTTATAAGTAGCGTTTTAATTTATAGGTAAGATCTTTGCTGAGTATAAGGTGGAATTTATTATAAAGGTTTGGATAGGTTTCTTTCAGACGTGCTAATTTACCGTGCTTCCATGAAATTATGCGCACATTATTTTCAGCGATCACATCTGCAGAGGGATTTTCCCCCATAAGATACTGCATTTCTGCGACAAAATATCCTCTTGACAGATGAGCAACGATTTTGCCATTCTTCTTCACAACTGTAGTGCCGTCAATGATCTGAATGACCTCATCTATCTTTACATTATCATGACAGATATATTGACCCTTATGGAGTTTTTTCTCTTCTCCCATTTTCCAGAAAAGCATGAACTCCTTTGAGGTCATATTGGAAAATATTTTTTTATAAAGATCGAGAATTTCCTCGTCAATATGCACTTCTTTATTCTCAAGTAGGATGCGTATGACTTGAACAAGGTTGATCACTGCAAAGAGAGACATCCAGAAAACGATCACATAGTCCTGCAGAATTATACCGCGTGCTATCATACAAAGTCCCGCAATAATAAGTACCAGCCGCAACCAGAATATCTCTTTGATGATAAAACCAATGGCTGTGCCGATGTAATAGAGATTTTGCAAAATTATGACAGAAGTAAGTTTCATAAATTTTTACCTTAATATAAGTATTGTTTCTGCAGCACTCACAACATTATCGCTTATTTTTATGATGTACAATCCTGAAGAAGTATGTTCGGAGATATCGAAAGTAAAATCATTCTCACCGGCAATTGTACGAATTTCCTGTTGGTAAATTTTTCTTCCTCTTACATCATACAAAGTCCATAAAACATTTTGTGCTTTTTTTGAGAAATAGGCAATATTGATCTCGTTTTGGGCAGGATAAGGAAATATTTCCTTGATGAGAAGTTCTACATCTTGATCGGGTGTTGGATCATCAACACTGACATACTCAAACAGTTCATCTGTTGTAAAGGAGGTTGGGGCGAGCAAATATGCCGGTACACTACCTGTTCTTGCCGACCATAAGATCGTACCGGTTAATGGAATATACTGAATTGCCTGAATATTGGATGAGATACCTGCGGCACCGGAAAGCAAAGACCAGCTTCTGTCAGGATCGATGAAAGTGCTTATGTCCAGCGAATCTACAATGCCCTCATATCTGTAACAATAAACAGGCGTATATAATTTTCTGAAATGATTAGTTGCAGCAAGGTTATCGCCGGGAATAACTGTGTTGTCTGCTTGAGTACGGACAGTGACTCCCTTATAATTATTACATTCTATTACAAGTGCAAAGCTGTCCTTTTCTGTAGAACTGATCACATTCATTATCGAGCCCGTCCGTTGCACATCGTCGTTTACTGCATATGCTACATCCATTGGATTGCACTGTCCTGAACCGTCATAATCCAATGCTTCAATGCCGTTTCTTATAGAAAGAAATATTGGCTCAAAGGTATCCTGCGGATCATAGGAATTATTGTTTCCGACATTGTAGAAGGAGCCCACACTGTTCTCATTTATTGCAGAAAGGCAGCCGAACAAACCGGGAAAGGTAAAGGATATCCAGTTCTGCTCATCAGGTTCTGATGGAAACGAAACCAGTATAATGTGGTTATCCGTGAGTGATTTGTGAGGAATCCAATCAAGAAAGCGGGTTATGATGCTTTCGCCCAAAAGTTCGGGTACATTTATCGTACTTGTGCCCCAGCTTGCAATGGAAGAACAAAGTGAATTATTAGAAAAAAGACTTTTGTCGTCGGCTAAATCTATAATGGAATTACACATCATGATATCAGTAACATCAACATCTCTTTCCAACACATAGTTATACAATGTCTGCCCCCCTGCAACCATACCATCGAGCAGACCATCACCTTCTGTGATATATTTATTGTCAACGACAAAACTCTGCTCAAAATTCGCTCTGGTTAAACCGTAGAGATAGGCATTGTTATTAAAAATATATCCGATAAAATATGTGCAGAACACATCAGTAATTTCGTCACACAACAAATATCCTTGTGCATAGCCACGTTCATAATGAGTTCCCCACACCCGCACGATCTTCTTATCTTCCTTTAATTCAATATATCCCTGCGGTTCCTGAGCATATAATAGAGAAGATGAGATCACAAGAATTGCAATAACAAAACAAATGTATTTTTTCATCTAATTTACCTCAAACGCTCATCGTCAGGGGCAGCTTTTTGCAACTTCTCTTTCTGTTGTTCATACTCATTTTGCTTGTCATTTGCTTTTAACAATCTGAGATACAGAAATTGTACATCGAGGTCCACAACCTCTTCATCAGGGTCTTCTATATCCTTACCTTTATATGAAAGTCCTGTTTCCAGGGTGGCAAGGGCTATGTCATTTTTTCCCATTGCTTCCTGCACTTCTGCAAGCATTACATAAGCATCATAATGCTCAATTCGCGCTTCAATTGATTTTTGGAGTGCAGTTTCCGCTTGCACCAGATCATCGGATTTGAAGTATGCTTCACCCTTATGCCTCCACGGGCAGGACCAATTCGGATAATTGGTATTCAATATCTCATAAATCTCAATTGCTTCATCAAACTTTCTGAGCTCAAGCAGCAGGTTTGCATACTGGAATTGAAATTTCGATGCAAGTGAATCAACACGAGATTCAAACTGCTCAAGCATCCTCTCTAATTCGATCACATATAAATAGGACAGCATTAAACGGGCGCTGTCGTCATCTTCATTCTCTGCAAGCTGGGCGGAATAATGCTTAAACGCATTCTCAAAGCTCGAAATATTCGGATCGGCATAATAGTCCTGAAATGGATTGGATTCTGAATGCTGGGCATGTAGCATCGCAAAAGTAGTACAAATCAGCATTACACATAAAATAATCTTTTTCATATACTCTCTCTTTCGTGTTTTTTGACATTATTGGAATGTGTTTTTTTAAGTCAAAAAATTCAGAAATATAATATTGCATGCACTCGTAAATCACCAATCCATTCAGCGTAAGAGACGAAATAAAACACAAAATAGGACACGGATTTTCACGGATGAACACGGATTCAGAAAATATAATTAAGAAAAATACTGGATTCCCTTTTTTTGTGGAATTACCTTGTCACAAGCCCGTCACGGCGTCCTGTATGGGCGTATCCGCCAGCTGGCGGAGAAAACTGAAGTGTAGTGGAGGCGGATCGAAGAGCTTGTGATAAGTAATTTACAGATATACCTGAACAGTCAGGTGGTGGTCTCTGACTGATTATTGTGTCATAGAATTGTCCATGACCTCTCGAGTGAGTATAATTAGCAGGAATAATGCGTTCCCAAAGAGGGCTTTGGGAACGAGAAGAATAAGTTAATTCTTGAT
>JACNJG010000166.1 GCA_014382685.1 Candidatus Cloacimonadota bacterium | reverse complement strand
CTCTGCGTGAGTCTGCGTGCTATTCTGTTATTTCAAATTACAAATAGCTATTAATTTTACTCTGCAACTCCCTGCACGCATCTCGCGCTGCAACATCGAAATCCTTTTCATTGTCTTCAGAATAAGAAAAAATGATACCTCTCGATGAATTGATAAGAATATTTGGATGTTCTTTGCCAGTTGTGTATTTCATCACTTTTTCGAGATCACCACCTTGAGCTCCAATGCCTGGAACAAGAAAAAGTGCATCAGGCAGCATTCCCCTGATCATACTCATTTCTTCATCGTTTGTAGCGCCGACGACTGCACCAAGTGTATCCTGATCCCATTCTTGAATTTTCTCGCATATACCTTCATATAATTTATACTCAGAGTTAAGAAAATCAGTATTTGAAGGATTGGAAGTGAGCGCAAGAAGGAAAATGTATTTATCAGGATATGCTTCAAAAGGATCAATGACATCATAACCCATCAGCGGATTTACTGTAATGGCATCGACTTTGAATGTATCAAAATATGCTTTTGCATAATGCTTCATAGTGTTACCGATATCCCCGATCTTCACATCGAGAATAATTGGAATATCATCAGGAATATATGAGATCGTTTTCTGCAAACTCTCGATCCCCTGCACTCCATGAGAGATATAAAAGGCGAAATTCGGCTTGTACGCAGCAGCAGAATCCTTTGTCGCATCGATTATCCTTCTATTGAATTCCCATTGAGGTAGCTCAAATTCATTTTTCAGAAATGTGGGAATTTTCTCAATATCGGAATCCAAACCCACACACACAAGTGAGTTATTCTTCTCAACAATGTGATAATATTTTTCTTTAAAATTCATACAATTTTTCCTTTAGTCTTTTATGATAAAAACTTCATCCGCTCCATCAACTTCCTTCAGATGAACCTGCACGGACTCGTCTTTTGATGTTGGCAGGTGTTTGCCTACAAAATCTGCTTGAATGGGAAGCTCTCTGTTGCCCCTGTCAATGATAACAAGAAGCTGGATAAAGGCAGGTCTGCCGTAATCGAGGATCGCGTTCAACGCAGCACGTGCAGTTCTGCCGGTATTGAGAACGTCATCAATCAGTAAAATATGTTTACCCTCAATATCAAAATTGAGAATGGAATCCTGAATGACCGGCTGATGCTCGATATGTGCAAGGTCATCACGATATAGGGTAATGTCAAGCGAACCAACATGTATTTTTTCATCTTCAAATTTCTCAATATAATGAGTGATACGCTTTGCGAGTGGTACCCCGCGAGTATGAATGCCAACGATGTAAAGTCCCTCACATCCTTTATTTTTCTCGATAACCTCATTTGCGAGACGCTTGAGAATGCGCTCCATCTCTTTTTCATCTAATATTCTTTTTTTTGTGCTCATTTTGTTTCCTAAGTTTGTATTGAACCGATTAAATTTTTGTATGAAATATTATGACTTATACAATATTCCTGTATGCCATCAATGATCTCAAGAGTTCCAAGAGGATTCACAAAATTGTATGTGCCAACCGCGATAGCAGTTGCTCCGGCAATGATAAATTCGAGAGCATCATTAACTGAAGAAATTCCACCCATTGCGAGGATTGGAATATGTACAGCTTGTGCAACTTTATACACATTCTGCAATGCAACGGGCTTGATCGCAGGTCCTGAATAGCCACCGATAATATTATGAAGTTTGGGCTTTCTTGTTTCCACATCAATAGCCATACCGTAAAGAGTGTTGATCAACGCAAGACCATCTGCGCCCGCATTTTCTGCTTGCTTTGCAATGTCCATAATTGAAGTGACATTCGGTGATAATTTGATTATAAGTGTTTTTTCAGTTGTCTCTCTTAATTTCTTAGTAAGATCAAATACAATTTCCGGATCAGTGCCGAATGCGATGCCTTCATTTTCCACATTTGGACATGAAACATTGATCTCATACGCATCTATCCCGGGTTGAGTATCCAGTTTTTTTACCAAACTTGCAAACTCATTTATTGATGATGCAGATATACTCACAATAAGATTTGTATCAAATTTTCTGTATTCGGGCAGGTCTATTTTTATAAATTCATCCACACCCGGATTCTGCAGTCCGATCGAATTGAGCAAGCCAACTTCGGTCTCAACTATTCTTTGTGGCTCGTTTCCTGCTTTTGGTTCCGGAGTAATGGTTTTCGTAGTCAGTGCTCCAAGCTGTGAAAGATCGAATAGTTCAGCGTATTCAAGTCCGAATGTGCCGGATGCAACAGTGACGGGATTTTTCCACTTCATTTTCCCGAAAGTGATCTCACATTTACTCATCCCAGATCACCTTAGCGCCGTCAAAGACCGGTCCATCTTTGCATACTTTTTTATAAACAATACTATCATTTTCTTTGATCTTTATCACACATCCGTAGCACGCTCCAACTCCGCACGCCATAACCCTTTCCAAAGAAACATAGACCGGAATATTTCGTTCTGCGCATATTCCTACCAACACTTTCAGCATTGCTTCAGGACCGCATGCATAAGCAACATCAATATAAATTGAATCAAAGCACTTCTCAATGTGCTCTGTTACTAATCCAACGTGACCACAAGAGCCATCTTCTGTGCAATTTTGGACATCTTCACAAAACACATCGTTGCTGCTGCGTCCGCCATGATAAAACCACACTTCATTCCCTGCTTCTTTCAATTTTTGTTCGAGGTATGTCATCGGCGCATACCCGATCCCACCGCTTGCAATAAGTACTTTTTTATTCGATACAAGAGGAAATCCATTTCCGAGTGGACCAAGCAATTGGATGATATGACCTTCCTTTAAAAGTGATAAGTGCTTTGTCGATTCCCCGACTTTTTTTATGAGGAATGAAAGCTTATCACCCTCGACTTCATACACACTGAAAGGTCGAGGAAGAAGTGGGAATACAGCGCAGGGATCCTTGATCTGAAAAAACTGACCCGGTTTGATATTTTGAGTAAGCTCTTTATCACGAATTCTTAGCACAAAATATTCATCATTTACAGATTCAACTTTCAGTACTTGTATCTTCTTAAAATACATTCCTACAATTTCCAGGTGAATTTCCCGTCACAGATCGTATAATGGATCTTTCCCCACATCTTCATACCGAGGAATGGGCTATTCTTTGATTTGGATAGGATTTCGCTCTCATTAAAAGTAAAAAATTCTTCAAGATTAAATACATTGAGATCAGCCGGAGCTCCTTCTTTCAGTAAACCTACTTCCTTTTTAATAATGTCCGCAGGTTTTGATGTCATTCTCGCAACCAGTTCTTCGAGTTTCATCTTATCGTTTCGAACTAAGGTTGAATAGAGCACAGGAAAGGCGCTTTCAAACCCGATCACACCAAAGGGCGCTTTCATGAATTCCAGCTCTTTTTCATAATCGGAATGGGGCGCATGATCAGTTGCGATCACATCGATCGTACCGTCCATCAATCCTTCAAAGAGCGCTACCCTATCCTGTTCTGAACGGAGGGGTGGTTTCATTTTTGTATTTGTATCAAAGCCGTCACACGCTTCTTCAGTAAGTACGAGGTGATGCGGAGTTACTTCCGCAGTAATCTTTATACCATCTTTTTTTGCCTGGCGGATAAGCTCGACAGTCCGTTTCGTCGAGGCATGAGCAATATGTACTTGCGAATCGGTTACATCTGCCAGCATAATATCTCTGCTCACCATTATCTCTTCTGCGAGTGTCGGGATTCCTGGAAGTCCAAGTTTGGTGGACATATATCCGTAATTCACCTGCCCTTCTCCGGAAAGTGAGTAATCTTCGGAATGGCATATCATTGGAATATCATAGATGGAGGCATATCTCATGACATTGAGCTGTAGTTTGGCGACCTGGATGCAATTTCCGTCATCGCTCAATCCAACTACACCGCCTTTTACAAGGGATGCAATATTTGCGATCTCCTTGCCTTCCAGTCCTTTTGACATTGCACCGATGACGAAAATCTTGGTTCCCTTCACATCCCGAGCTTTTCTCATGATATAGTTGAGCGTCGAGATATTATCAATCGTCGGTTTCGTATTCGGCATGCAGCAGATGCTCGTGTATCCACCTTTGGCTGCAGATTCTGCGCCTGAAGCAATATCTTCTTTATAGGTGTATCCCGGATCGCGCAGGTGGCAATGCAGATCTACAAAGCCGGGGAAAATATGCATTCCCGCGCAGTCGATCACTTCAGCATTTTTCTCTTCAATTGCAGGAGCTATTTTTTTGATGATCTTTTTATCTATCAACACATCATTTTTTACGATTTTCTTTTCTTCGGAAAGATAGACCATGCCGTTTTTCAGAAGTATCATGCGACCTCCTTATCGGGTTTTCCACCAAGTATCAGGAATAGCAGCGCCATGCGTACTGCAACGCCGTTTGTAACCTGTTCAATGATTATACTGTGCTCGCTGTCCGCAACTTCGGGAAGGATTTCGACTCCCCTGTTCATTGGACCGGGATGCATCACAAGAATATCATCCTTTGCGAATTCCAGCATCTTGTTGCTCAGTCCGTATCTGCTCGTATATTCACCGAGTCCCGGGAAAAGCCCTTCGTTTTGACGCTCAAGCTGCATGCGCAGTCCCATGACCACATCAGCATCCTTTATTGCAACTTTGAGATCGTATTCACATTGAACTCCGTACACTTCTTCGATCTTGGGAGGCATAAGTGTTCGGGGTCCGCACACAACAACCTCAGCACCCATTTTTTTCATACCGATAAGGTTTGAGCGCACAACGCGGGAATGAAGAATATCACCGACTATTGTGATTTTCAGTCCCTTTAACGAACCTTTCTTCTCCCAGATACTGAACATATCGAGAAGCGCTTGTGTGGGATGAGAATGCCTGCCGTCGCCTGCATTGAGCACAGGTTTATTGGAATACTTATTTACTAGTTGCGGAACACCCGGGCAGCTATGACGGACTACATACAGGTCGATGCCCATTGCATTGAGGGTGTAAACCGTATCCTGAATACCCTCTCCCTTTTTCATAGCGGATCCTGCAGTTGTGAAACTTACCACATCGGCGCTGAGCCGTTTTACAGCAAGTTCAAAAGAAATTCTGGTGCGTGTGCTGTCCTCAAAAAAAAGCGTCGCAACCGTTTTCCCGCGAAGTGTCGGAATCTTCTTATATTCCCGACTATTGATCTTTTTCATCACTTTGGCAGTTTCAAAGATCTTTTCGATCTCTTCAACCGAGTAGTCATCGAGGTCAAAAAGATTTCTGCCTGTGAGATTAAGCGTATGCTTCATGCACTTCTCCTAATTGATTAATAACTATTCTTCAATTTCTTACATTCATATTTTTCATAACATTTATCACTACCCAAAATTTGTCATTCTCGAAACCTGATTTACCTGTCCTGTGAAATCTCTTTTTCCTATTTCACTTGGGATCTGGTTGAAGAATCTATTAACTTATTTGAATGTCTATAATTAGAGATTCTTCACTCCACTTCGTTCCATTCAGAATGACAACTATTTTGTTATTTTCATACCTCTTTTTATAAAATTCCTGA
>JACNJG010000095.1 GCA_014382685.1 Candidatus Cloacimonadota bacterium | reverse complement strand
AAAAATGGGTGTGCACCGCACGTTGAAATTCTATTCTGAAAGGCACTATGTAGTTAGCTCAAGCCAAGATTACTAACGGCACATCAGACGAACTGCTTATTGCTGCTACCTTCCGGTCCTGACAAGATTCGCAGAGCCCGATTGCGTTAGACTTGACTCTCAACACCACTTGCATAACACACAGACAGACATCAAATCTCGCAGATTGGAATTCAGCCCTGCTATAGCGGATTGCAGGTTACAGGACACCGCTGGCTTCCCGCCTAGCACACCCTATTCAAACTTTATTATTTTTTATTAACTATGATTTCTTTTGAAAGTGCTTGAGTTTTTTTTCTAATTGAAAGCTGCTCCACCACGGAAAGTATGTTATACGTAAACCAATAAAGTACGAGTCCCGCAGGTAGTGATTTGAATATGAACACAAAGAAAATTGGCATACCATACATCATGAATTTCTGTGTTTTGAGTTGCGCAAGCTGCTTTTCATCCATATTTGGAGTTTGTTTCTGGGACATCAACTTCTGCTGAAAGAACATCGTGATACCCATGAGGATCGGCAGGATATAATATGGATCCGGAACGGAAAGATCCTTCAGCCAAAAGATAAAACCCGCATGACGAAGCTCGATAGTGGATTGGAGGACAGGATATAAAGCAAAAAGAAATGGGAACTGAATGAGCAGAGGCAAGCAACCACCTAACGGACTGACCCCATGCTCTTTATAAAGTTTCATGGTTTCCTTCTGAAGCTTCTGGGGATTCCCTTTATGCTGTGCTTGCAGTTCTTTTAAGTACGGCTGTACCTGCTGCATTTTTTGGGCGGATGTGAAACTCTTGTGGGTTAACGGATAAAATACAAACTTAATGATAGTCGAAAGAATGATGATGGCAATACCGTAATTTGGAATGAGAGAGTAAATGAATTTCAATAGTTTAAGGATCAATTTGCTTATGGGACGAAGCGGCTTCCAGCCAAAATTCATGGTATCTTCCAGTCCAATGTTAAAAGCACGTAGGCGGTCATAATCAACAGGTCCGCAATAAAATTGGAATGAATGATCAATAGAATTTCTTCCTACTTCGATTTTTATATTTTCCATAATTGCATTATTATCTGCAGAAGCATATATCTCTCGTAGTTTTACAGTTCGCTCCGGGATTGTAGCAATCATGAAATATTTTGATTTCAGAACAGTCCAGGTAATGTTTCCGTATTGGGTAGCACCGGATGCTGCTTTTTTCAAGTTGATCTTATCTATCTTATTATCTACATAGGATACAACATCAATATAGGTATTGAAGCGCTTATCTCCCAGTTGATCATAGTAGATGCCGGCGTCAAGCTGAATATCGTAAGCGTCGATAAAGCCCATATCATTTGCTTTTATGGCAACATCCAGCGTGTTGTTATTATCTAATGAGTATTGTTTCTCAAAAATTCTTTTTCCCTCATTTTCAATAAAAAAAGTAACAGTGAATTCATCATAAGTGTATTCAAGATTTTGTTTTCTGAAATTAATAGTATCACTACTCGTATAAAACACAGTATTGAACATGCCATTTTCTTTGATAAAGAGATTCACCGCATCTTCACGGGTTTCATTTATTATATTTTTCAAGACAACTTGTTTAATGTTGCCGCCGCGATTTGTCATAATTACTTTTATGTCCTCATTCTCAAGGATTATTGCATCATTTAACGGTATGTCGGATTGCCCTCCAAATGAAGTGGCATCAACCTCGAACTCTTCTTCGTCTTGAGAGACATAAGGTTTTGGTGGTTTTACAACCTGCTTAGAACTTTCTGTTGGGGATTGCTGTGTTTGAGGTTGTGCGGGTTGTTTCCACATAAATTTGCTGCTCAAATAAAATACGACGAAGATCAAAATGAGGGCAATAATTGTTTTTTTATCCATAAATTTATTTATCCTTTAAAGTAGTGGATCATATCCTCCTCGCGACCAAGGATTGCACCTAAGTATGCGCCAGGAAGATAAATACATCGCTTTTAATAATCCATATTTCTGAAATGCATTCTTTGCATAAGCGGAACATGATGGATAAAAGCGGCATGTGTCAGGAAAAATTGGCGAGATAATTTTCTGATAAACTGTTATCAAAAGTATGAAAAAACTATTTATGATTTTATTCACGTTCTTCAAGAACTTTTTCAAGTTCGTTATATATATTGTCACGACCGAATTCATAAATACCATGTTTAGTTATTACGAGATAGTCATAATTTATACGAAATAAATCATTATGGGTATGAGCAAAATTCTTTATCCAGCGTTTAATCTTATTTCTTTTCACGGCATTTGCAATTTTTTTTGAAACAATAACGGCAAGTCCGAAGTCGTTGTCCTTATTGATAGCACATGAGACAAGGTCAAAATATGGAGTACGTTTACGTTTACCATGATTTTTTAATGCATCAAATTCTGCTTGAGAGGTAATTCTCTTCACGCGTCATTATATAGAAAGTCTTTTGCGTCGTTTTGCACGGCGACGTTTGAATATTGCTCTACCATCTTTGGTTTTCATTCTTTTACGAAAACCATGAGAACTTTTTTTCGGTTTATTATGTGGCTGAAACGTTCTTTTCACAGCTAAGCCTCCAGATGTACTTTAGAATGTGCAATTCTGAGAGCCCTGATTTGGTGTCAAGTTTTTGACGTCTTAGAATTACAAGTATTTAGTAATGTAAGAAATATTTATAGATCGTAAAATTCTTTTCTTCTATCCTCGAACAGGTGATTTTTTTCTGTGATCATTTTGTTTCTTGCAATTTCAGGATCGATGTCAACCGACATGAGCACTTCTTCGGTTTGATCTGCTTTAACCAAAATATTTCCCTGGGGATCTGTTATCTGGCTCATTCCCGTAAAAGTAAGTGCTTGATCCCTATTTTTTTCTGACCCGATCCGATTCCCGGTTATGGTATATACATGATTTTCAATTGACCGGGTGATCATAGCTTTTTGACAGAAAGGCATTACAAGATTCGCAGAATGACACAATATGTCTGCACCCATAATTGACAGCGTGCGGGCAGATTCCGGAAATATCCAGTCAAAACATACCATAAGCCCAAGAAATGCATTCTTGTATTTGACCACTTTAAAACCAGTATTTCCAGGTGCAAAAATATCCTTTTCGTTAAGGAATAGATGTGTCTTACGATAAATTGTCTGATTTCCAAAAGGATCAACAAGAATTTGAGAATTATAGAATAGCTCTCCATCTTTTTCAAGAAATCCAGCAACAAGAGCTGTCTCTTCACGTTCAGCAATATGTTTGAAGAAATCGGGAATTCTACCGCTATCAGCTGAAGAAAGAGGTTCCATCTCTGCTTTGGATTTGAATGAATAACCACTTGTGCAAAGCTCCGGAAGTACGACAAGATCAGTGTTGCAATTTTGCAACATCAAGGATATTTTATCAAGGTTCTGTTTCTCGTGAAACAGTTTGGGATAGAATTGAAGAAATCCTACTCGCATGATGTTATCCGCTGATAGAAAGATCTTCTACCAAAATAGATGGAGCGCCAATTGCAGAAAGTTTAAATTTTAGATCATCGGCAATCCCAACGATCTGCTTCATTAGTTGGAGGAAATTTCCAGAAACAGTAAAGTTGTGAATGGGATATTTCCTTTGCCCGTTTTCGCAATAAAAACCCTGAGCACCCATTGAAAAATCTCCGGATATTGTATTGCATCCACTGTGCATACCTGATAATTGGACGATTTCAAGGCATTTTGGAAATTTAGAATAAAGGTCGTTTTTGGAAGATAAACCTGGCTTAATGTACAAATTCGAAGGTGAAATATTTATTGTACTTTTATATGATCGGCTTGCATTACCAGTTGAATTTGTGTCGTCCTTCAGAGCGGTAATTGTGTTATGAAGAAAAGACTGCAGCACACCATCAGCAATAAGTTCGGTCTTCTGAGAAGGATAGCCCTCGTCATCGAAAGGACGAGTATTATATCCCTTGTTGAGTAGGGCATCATCAATGATATTTACTATGGAGTGAGCAATATTTTTACCGAGTTGCCCCTTCAGGAGTGATTGACCTTCCTGGACGTTTTTTGCTGAAAATATTCTCCAGAAAGTGCTCAATAAAGTAGCTGCCATTTCGTTGTTAAAAAGGATAGGATAGTTGCCGGACTTAATCTCTTTGGCGCCTAATAATTCCAGGGCTTTTTGGGCTGCTTCATTGCTTATATTCTTAGGTTTAATATCATTGAAATCGCGAGAGAGAGCTTCGAAGTATCCTGACTTTGTTTCCTCTCCTTCTTTTGCAAGACAAAAAGAAAAACCATAGCATGCATTTGTGGAATATTCTTTGTTCAAACCGCTTGAGTTTGCAATTTTGAAAAAAGATTCATTATCGCCAATAAGCGCATGGGGTACATTGACTATCTTTTTGTCGTAATCGAGTGCAATTTGTTCAAGCTTCTTTGCCTTCTTGATCTTATCCTCAACTGGAATTCTCAAAAGATCTTTATTGTAAATGTCGAGATCTTCACTGATCGAAGGATAGTTTTCGAGAACAACTTTTTCTTTAAAATCAACGATTTTTGCATTTTTTTTTGCATTGAGAATTGCTGATTCTAACGATTCTCGATCTAATTTTTCTGTATAGGAATAGCCGGTAATATCATCAAGAATAACTCTAATTCCAAGTCCGATCGAATCTGAATAATTAAAGCTGTCAATATCCCGCCTGAAGATTTTTACAGAAAATGCTTTTGATTTCGAAAGATACACATCATAATGCTGTATGCCATGCTTTTTGGCAAGTTCTTGTATGTGCTGAAATTCTTTTTCAAACATTACTTCTCCTTCCTTCCGCCGACAACGATCTCATCAACCTTGATCGTCGGCTGTCCAACGCATGTGGGGATACTGCCGCTCTGAGAACCGCACATTCCTTCTGCCATTTCCAGATCATTGCTTATCATGCTTATCTTCTTTAAGATATCACGACCGTTGCCAATCAAAGTAGCACCGCGCACTGGTTTTGTAACTTTCCCTTTTTCAATAAGATATCCTTCACCCACTGCGAAATTGAAATCACCGGTTCCTGGCTGAACAGAACCGCCGCCCATCTTTTTGGCATAAATTCCATAATTGATCGAAGAGATCATATCATCAATTGTGTCTGTTCCAGTATTGATAAAAGTATTTCTCATTCGAGATGTAGGAGCGAATTTGTATGACTGTCTTCTCCCGCTTCCAGTAGATGGAGTACCAATCTTCATTCCACCGAGTTTGTCGATCATGAAGGATTTGAGAACACCTTTGTCTATCAGAACAGTTCTTTTAGTGGGACTCCCTTCATCGTCGATTGTACTTGAGCCCCATTTGTTTGGAATTGTTCCGTCATCTATCGCAGTAATGCATGAGTTGGCAATTTGTGTTTCAAGCTTATCGGCAAATACGGAAGCCCCCTTTGCAACAGAAGTGGTTTCAAGAGAATGTCCACATGCCTCATGGAATATTACTCCTCCAAAGGCATTTCCAATAATGATGGGGAATTTACCACTTGGAGCATAATCAGCGAGAAGCATTTTTACAGCTCTTTCTGCTGTTGTTCTACCGAGTTCTTCAGGATCAAGCTTATTGAAGAACTCATAACCCATTAGTGCGCCGGGACCTTCTGAACCCGTCTGCATCTGGTTGTCCTTATGTGCAATTGAGCTTACATATACACGCGCATAAGTTCTATGATCTTGAGTAAATAATCCTTCACTATTTGCAATCATTACTTGCTGGGCTTTTTCCATATAATTGATACTAACTTGTGAAATATAAGCCGAGAAATTTCGTGATGCAGTATCAATGGAATGAATTAATGCAATTTTATCCTGATGGGGAACAGAGTCAAAAGGAATGAGGATTTTGTGTGGAGAATCATACAATGTTTCAGTTAAATCAATGATTTCTAAAGATTTGTCTCCAATCTGTGCCCCACTTACAGCTTCTGCTGCTTTTAGAAGTCCCTTTTCAGAAACATCATTTGTAAAAGCATAGATCGCTTTATGCCCGTAAAAAACTCGTATCCCAGCCCCATAATCATTTCCATTGATGGACTTTACTATTTTGCTGTCGAGTAACTGAATAGTAGAGCTGATTGAATCTTCCAAAAAAAGTTCAGAAAAATCTGCTCCGTTTGAGAGTGCTTTTTGAAGGACTCGCTCAATTAACGATTTTTTTATCATTGTACCTCCGTGACTGTGCTCAGACTTCAAAAGTGGACATTACTGTCAAGAAAGTGTAGAATATTTTGACAACAAATTGCACAAATAAATAAGCTTATAACTTGAGGTAGATATGTTTATAATTAATATTAAAAGTAATTTCAGCGCCGCCCATAATCTTGTGGGCTATAAAGGTGACTGCGCAAAGGTGCATGGACACAACTGGAATGTTCGTCTTGCACTTAGATGTAATAAAATTGATGAGCTTGGAATGACTATTGATTTCAAGATATTGAAGAAGGAATTTAACAACCTTTTGCAAGAATTCGACCATGAAAATCTTAATAGTTTAAAGTGTTTTAACAATTGCAATCCTACTTCTGAAATAATTGCACAAAAGATTTTTCAAAAAGCTCAGTTGGTTTTTAATAATGAGAGCACTTCAGTATGTGAAATCGAAGTATGCGAATCAGAGAAATATTCTGTTATTTATAGACCTCATGAAAATTCTTGATTCCAGATTTGTTGAGAGCGCATATAAGTTTTCAGATCTTTCACCAAGTGAATTTCCGGAGATTGCATTCATTGGTCGTTCCAATGTTGGTAAATCGTCTCTGATCAACGCATTACTTCAAAGAAAGAATCTCGCACAAATAAGCAAGAAACCCGGTAAAACCAGAACGATAAACATTTTCGAGGTGTCATACCGATATGGTGAACAAACAGGAAAACTTAACTTTGCCGATCTTCCCGGATACGGCTATGCAAAAATTCCTAAGAAGATGCAACAGGCATGGAAAAAGCTAATCGATAATTATATTTCAAAGAGAAAAAATCTTTGCGGGTTAGTATTGATAGTGGATATACGGCATGATGCTGATAAAAAAGATATTGAAGCAAAAGAATGGATCGTGTCTCATGGAAAAGAAATATTGCTTGTTCCCACAAAAGCAGATAAGTTAAGCAAATCCCAAGCAGCAATAAAGATAAGGATTCTCAAAGATAAATTTTTATTATTGCCACATCACGAAATCATTGGGTTCTCTTCTAAATCAAAGATCGGTAGAGAAGAAATATTACAATGGATTGGACAACTTGCTACGTTAGTTACGAATGGAGATATTATATGTTAGAAAAAGTGAAAAATCCAGAAGATCTAAAAAAGTTGGATTTGCTTGAATTAAAAAAATTATGCAAAGATTTAAGACATAGAATTATAGAAGTTACGTCAAAAACAGGCGGACATCTTGCCTCGAGTCTTGGGGTTGTCGAACTTACAGTTGCTCTTTTAAATGTATTTGATCCGCTCAAGAATAGAATTATCTGGGATGTCGGTCATCAATCTTATGCATATAAAATATTAACAGAACGAAATGAAGCATTTGAGAACTTACGGCAATACGGCGGTTTAAGTGGTTTTAATTCAATCTCTGAAAGCAAGTATGATGCCTTTGGAGTTGGGCATAGCAGCACATCGCTTTCTGCTGCGCTGGGTATTTCTGTAGCAAAAGAGCAGAAAAAAAGACCAGAAAAAGTAATCGTAGTAATAGGAGACGGTGCCCTAACTGCCGGAGAAGCATTTGAAGGGCTTAATAATATTGGCGGTCTGAAAAAAGACATTATTGTGATCCTGAACGATAATTCCATGTCAATATCAAAGAATGTTGGTGGAATGCATCATTATTTAGCAAATGTGCTTTCAGGGCATCATTATAACAGGATCAAAAAAGATGTATGGGATATGGTGCAGACACTTCCAAGATTCGTAAGGAATAAGATTATAACAGGTGCCCGCAGATTTGAAGAGAGCATACTCAATATGGTTATACCAAATAGTCTCTTCGAGGATCTGGGTTTCAGATATGTAGGACCGATCAACGGACATGACCTTCAGACTACAATAAAAATATTGAAACAGGTTCGAAATAATATTAGCGAACCGGCACTTATACACGTAATTACGAAAAAGGGGAAGGGATATGAATTTGCCGAAAACGATGCGATAAAATTTCATGGTATATCATCATTCAACAACATAACAGGCGAGATCAACAAAGTACGTGTTAAACACCCATTACCTTCGTATTCTAAGGTGTTTGGAAATACACTGACCGAGATCGCAAGAAAGGATAAAGATGTAGTTGCGATAACTGCAGCAATGTGCGATGGGACAGGTCTGAATGAATTCCGAAAGAGCTTTCCCGATAGATTTTATGACGTGGGTATTGCAGAACAGCATGCAGTAACATTTGCGGCGGGAATGGCTACCGAGGGCTTGAAACCCTATGTGGTAATATATTCTACATTTCTCCAGCGAGCGTTTGATCAAATAATTCATGATGTTGCTCTGCAGAAGCTTCCGGTGAAATTCGCTATAGATAGGAGTGGTCTTGTAGGAGAAGACGGGCCGACCCATCATGGCGCTTTCGATATCTCTTATATGAGCTGCATCCCAAATATGGTTATTATCGCCCCCAAAGATGGAGATGAACTGGAGAGAATGCTTCTATTTATGAATAAATATCAAAAAGGACCAATTGCTATTCGATATCCCAGGGGTCAGATAGATGTATATGATTTTGACAGACAAAGAATTAGCTTTGGTAAATCGGAAGTTATCTATAAAGGAGAAAAAACAGCAATTATCTGCGCCGGAACAAGTTTCAAGATAGGACTTGAGGTTTATAATAAGCTTAAGAACAAAAAGATAAACACATTCCTTATAAATGCCCGATTCATTAAACCCCTCGATACGGATATGTTGAAGAATCTACATCAGCAGAAAGTTGAAAACATTATTACGATTGAGGAAAATGCACTTTATGGTGGATATGGGTCCGCAGTTATAGAAAGTTGCAACGAATTGAATCTCTCGTTTAATATCACCCGTTTTGGACTTCCAGATGAATTTGTAACCTATGGAAATGCGGATATATTAAGAGAGAAGATCGGACTGACTGCTAAAAATATTTATTCACATATTCTTAGTTTATGATAAGCCACAACGATACAATAGCTGCGGTTTCGACACCGCCTGGAATTGGTGGAATTTCAATCATAAGAATAAGCGGATCGGAATGTCTACAAGTTTTGCAAAAAATATTCACAACCAGAACAAAACCAGAAGAAATGCGATCACATAATATATACTATGGGAAAATTTATGATGAGAAGGCACTAATTGACGAAGTCCTTGTGTCGGTTTTCAAAAAGCCAAATAGCTTTACGGGAGAGGATGTTTTAGAAATAAGCTGTCACGGCGGTTCCTTCGTTACTCAAAGAGTACTTCAGACAATTCTGAAGAATGGTGCTCGGCATGCCGAGAAAGGTGAATTCACTAAAAGAGCATTCCTCAATGGGAAAATTGATCTGACCGAAGCAGAGGCAGTGATAGACCTCATACAGGCATCGACAAAGCATTCTCTCGAATCGGCACTATTTCAACTGGAAGGAAAGCTGCACCACGCCATTAAATTAATTCTCGATGATATTTCAACAATAAGAGCTGAGATAGAAATGGATATAGATTTTTCCGATCAGGGATTAGAATATAAAAAATCAGAAGAATACGTAAACGATCTCATAGAGATAAAAAGCAAGATTGGAAAACTGGTTAACACAGCACAAGAGGGCATGATCCTGCATGATGGTTATAGGGTTGTTATCGCAGGTCCTCCTAATGCAGGAAAGTCAAGTGTGTTCAATAAAATAATTGAGAACGAGAGGGCGATAGTAACAGAATTTCCCGGAACTACACGAGATTATATAGAAGAAGATATTGCCCTTGAGGGATATCTGGTAAAAATATTCGATACTGCGGGATTAAGAGAAAGGGCTGATGAAATTGAGAGATTTGGCATAGAAAAATCATATCAGATATTAAAGAGTGCACATCTTGTTTTGTGGATTGAAGATTGTACTGTTTCACGTGAAACATCTATTCCGAGTTTTGAAGGAGCAGAATTGATATCCGTTTTGAATAAATCGGATTTGATTGAAAAGAATGAAATAGTGGCGGGAGAATCAATCCTCGTTTCAGCCAAAACGGGCAATGGAATAAATCGGCTCAAGCAAGAAATAATTAAAAATATTGATATACAGAAATTTGATATAACGGGTGGTTTGATCACTAACTCGCGACAGCTCAGCGCAGCAGAGAAGAGTTTAAATGCAATCAATCAGGCAATAGAAACGACAGAAGCCAAGAGTGGACTTGAGTTCATTGCATTTGACCTCCATGAAGCGAGTGAATATCTGGAGGAAATAATTGGAAAAATCAGCAGTGAGGATATTATTAACTCTATATTTGACAGATTTTGTGTAGGGAAATAATTGAATTAGCTGTTAAGAACTTCCCGTACTTTATCTACTAAAGCATCAGGAGTAAAGGGCTTTTGAATAAAATTTGTTCCAGGTTCCAGCACACCGCGATTGCGCATCTCTTCGCCGGTATAGCCGGACATGAAGAGAATTTTAAGTTCGGATTTTTCAACTTTCATCTTTTCTGCTAATTCCCTTCCGTTCATTTCCGGCATAATAACATCTGTGAGCATCATATCGATTGGTTCAGAATACTCTTTTGTTACTTCAAGTGCGTTTAAGCCGTTATAAGCGGTGATGATCTTGAAACCCTCGTCTTCCAAAATTTCTGTAACGAGGTCCCGAACCATCTCCTGGTCTTCGACAAGTAGAATAGTATATTGTTTATCTACAGATGCTGACCCAACCGGGGCGATCTCTGATTTTTCATGCTCAACGACTTCTTCCTCACCAGGTTCAATTCGGGGAAAATAGATTCTGAAAGTAGTACCTTTGCCAATTTGGCTGTCAACCTCGATCCCGCCATTACTTTGCTTGATAATCCCATATACAGTTGCAAGTCCAAGCCCAGTACCTTTTCCAACTTTCTTTGTGGTGAAAAACGGTTCGAAAATCTGAGAAATAGTATCCTTGCTCATGCCGGAACCCGTATCTGTCACTTCAATGACCGTATAATTTCCTGGACTTAGCGCTTCAGCGTGTCCAACAACTTCATCGTCCTGAATAGTATAAGAATAGGTTTTGATTGTAAGTTTACCGCCATTATGCATTGCATCTCTCGCATTTACAGCAAGATTCATGAGTATCTGATCAATCTGATTACTATCTGCTTTTATAAAGACATTATCCTCAAACTCAGTATTTAAAATTATGTCCTCGCCAATCAATCTTTGAAGCATATCTCGAACATCTTCAATTACTTGATTTAGATTGAGGGTACTTGGTTCGATTATTTGCTGCCTGCTGAAAGTGAGAAGTTGCTTAGTCAATGAAGCAGCTCTGCCACCGGCTTTGCGGATTTCTTTCAGCTCACCATACATCGGATCTGATTCATTCAATTTACGAATGAGAAGATCGCAGCGTCCATTTATTGCCGTGAGGAGATTGTTGAAATCGTGCGCAATTCCACCGGCAAGACGACCTACAGTTTCCATTTTTTGTGTTTGACGAAGTTTCTCTTCACTTTCCTTTAACTCTTGCTCAAGTTTTTTGGATTCTGTAATATCTTCACATATGGTAACAACAGCGATCGGAAAACCCTCGGCATTTCTCACTATATCTGAAACAAGACGAACTGGAAAGGAATCTTCATTCTGAGTGATATTATTACTTTCCCTTGTCATACCTTTCCATTCCATAACTTGGTCCATCTTCCATGGCTGTAATTTCTTTGTAGTAGCAAAAATACGAACATCTTTGCCGATTAATTCATCGGGTTCCCATCCATGCATATGTGCATCTGCAGGATTAGTGTATAGTATTTCACCCTTTATGTTTGAAATAGTAACGCCTAATTTCATTGTTTCTACTGCTTTTTTAAGTTGGAGATATTCTTCTTCTTTACTGAGGAGAGTTGTTTTTTCTATTTCATTCATTGAAATCCTTTATTCGAAAGATTATGAAAGCACAATGATAAATTATATTTTTTTATTGGAGATATATTATTTTTCCAATTGAGTTAATTTTAGATGTTTCTATTTTATAAAAATATATCCCGGGTGAAATTGATTTACCTTTTGAATCGAATCCAGTCCAATTCAAAATAGATAAGTCATTGAAGTCATTATTAGTAAATTTTCTAATAAGACGTCCCTTAATATCATAAATTGATAAATTCAATAAGCGCTCTTGCATTTGAGAGAGGTCAAAAGTAATAGTATGCCTGAAAGGATTGGGGTATGCCGAAACTCCTAATATCCTGATATTAAGATAGTTAACACTTATTTGTCCCACCGAAAGCCAATAAGGATCAAAGGGATCACCAATCGTGGTATCATTTTCAAAAGTTATCGTTTCCAGACAATTATAAATTGAATCGGTATCTTCATTGTAAATTTTAAAGGAGATCGTCTCGCCGTTATCATTACCAACTATTGTAAAGTACCAATAGCCATTCATCCAATGCGGTGGATTAGGCGGTTGCCATAAAGCAAGAGAACGACAATCTGACTCCCCATTTGGACCAAATGCGGCTGCAACATTTTGATTTGCTTCCCCTTCAAAATAGCTTCCGTTGTAGGTAATGCGAGCCATCAATATCATTGAGTACTGTGTGCCTGAAATAGGAACCCAATCAGGTGGTGAAGAAAAAAGAGTCGTTACCGAGAGAACAAAAATTGATAGTAAAATAAAGCTTTTTCTCTTCATGGTTGTCCCTGTATTTCTATAAAAGAGGGAAGGAAGCTCGAGCTTCCTTCCCGATTAATATTTATTTTACCATCAGCATCTTTTTTACTACAGAAGATGCACCGGTTGTTAGTTTATAGAAGTAAATACCATTTGAAAGGCGATTGCCACTATTATCTGAACCATTCCATGTTAGCGCATATTCTCCTGCATCCTGATGTGTAGAAATAAGAGTTGTAACCTTCTGTCCAAGCATGTTGTAAATTGTAAGTTCTACATGAGAAGACACAGGAATGTAATAGCGGATGGATGTTGAATGATAGAATGGATTCGGATGATTTATATATAGCATGAATTCTGTATCTGAGCTCTCAACAAATCCAAGCGCTAATTCAATAGGTTTTTCAGCCCCACCTAATATGATGTCCCTTCCGTATGAAATTGTCTCATCACTAATCGTTGTGATACCTGATAGATTGTGATAAGTTCTGAAGTGGAGATTTGTTGTTTCATCGTTTCCAACAACAGTAAAGTACCAGAAATCACTAACATATTTGCCAATAGAATGACAAACGTTATCTTCATCAAAAATACCAACAGTGTATTCTTCAGGGGAAATAGCGATGTTTTTATTATTTAGGAATTTAGCCATAATGATCATATTATGGCTGGTTCCTGAAAGCAGTTCCCAATTTGCATAGTTGGGCGATGTTTCGGGAGCAGGTTGAGAAGAACGCGCTGCAACTGTATTTGCTGGATATGTCAGTACATCAGCAGCATGCATATTAATTTTATAACTTATACCCGGATACATGTGGGTTAAATCACCCACCCAGCCGCCATAATAAACGGCAGATTGATTTTGAGTCTTAATAAAATGGATATTCGATGAAATGCTGACAAGAGCAGATTCTAAACCTAAAGCATCCTGTGGAATGTAAGCAACCCAGTTATAGTTTTCTGTCAATGCTATCGGAGTCATGATCGGATTGAGTTTAGTGCCGCTAAATATAAAGTCATCATAAGCATAATTCATCTCTATTTTGAAACCATCTCCCGCAGTTAAATTGGTCAGGTCACCAACCCATCCCCCGGGATTAAAGTATGTTGATGAGTGTAACCGATTTTTAACTTGGCGGATATAAGGATAAAAATTAGGAGGGTCAACAACGGTTAAATCATCAAAGACAGTTGTTACTGAATTGTCAGGAGGTTCCAGGTTGAATGATATCCAGTTCCAATCTACAATCAGATCGAACTCAAAATCCTGAGATGGAGAGGGTGCAAATAGATCTACAACATTATCTTCGGTACAATCTACAAATATTAAAGTTTCTGCAGGAGAATAGATTGAATCTGTTGCAGTATCATATACTTTGAAATTGATCTCTTCAGTTCCAGAGTTATCATCACTGACTATTGTGCAATACCAGTATCCGTCCAGAGCCCAATAATGATAAGATACATCCCAATACGGATGGCTCCCTGGATACCAACTTGCAATTCCTCTACAATCACCACCTGGACCAAAAGCTGCTAATTGATTGCTGTTTGAGCCATCAATAAATGCACCATCAAATGTCGCAGTAATAAAAGCACTCATAGTGTATTGTGTGCCAGGTATCACTTCCCAATTCATAAGAGTGATATCAACTTCGGTCGTATCATCTGCAACAACTACTACTGATTCAAATGTTAAGGTTGCATAGTTGTCCAAGGAAGCTGTTAAATCGTAGGTTCCATTATTTATAGTAATAAAATAATCACCATTTGCATCAGGATACTCGGTGATAGTACCTGCGGTTATTTCTACGTCTTCCACATTTCCGGCGCCCTCTTTTAAAGTAACATTACCGGCAATATAGCCATCATAATGTATTAGTTGCAGGGTGAAATCCACACCTGTTGTTTGTTGACCGGACTGAACTGAAACACCCGTTCTAGTTGAATCATAATAACCAGATAGAGTTGCTACAACATCATATGTTCCTGCGATGATGCCCAAATCATATTCATAATGAGGAGGTGATACAACAAAGTAAGGATTAGTAGTTACACCTCCGGCTGAAATGACAACTGATGTAACCTCGCCTAAACCTTCCAGGGCAACAGTTCCATTAATTGAACCTGGCAAGATTTCATCAAGTTGTATGTCAATTCCTGTAATAACCTGTCCGGTAGAAACAACAACATTTGTACAAGGGTCACCGAAATAACCATTCAAAGCAGCAGATAAAGTATAGGTGCCGGGAGTGACGCTTACAATGTAATCACCATTTGCATCAGGAGAAGTGGTTGTAGTGTCTGTGTCTGAGATTGCGGAAACAATCGCGTTTTCCACATTACCCGAACCTCCGGAAAGAGTAATTGTTCCCTGAATTCCGGATTGTGAATAATAATATGTTCCCATATCATTTCTTGTACCATCCGGGTCATCATATTGAACATCAGGGTCTCCACTGTCGATACATGGTGATCTTGTGGAATCAGGATACGGGAAGTTTGCCCATGTTATCTGGTAGTCATTATTTACAGGATCAGCAAAAAGAGGATCTTCATCAATACATCCTGTTCCAAAATAAGTTTGACCGGTACCATTTTTGATGTCAGAATATGTTGCGTTTAATGTTGCATCAGGATGCACATAAATTTCTTCTGACGGATTATTCCAGACAATAGAATTCAAAAGAGTGACATCCGAACCATAAAAGCTGGCAATTCCGCTTCCATTTTGAAAAGCAATATTATCAGCAATTGTAACGTTCTCCAAAATAATTACAGAATTCATGTAACTGCAAATTCCACCACCGCTCCATTCAGTTGAGTTTTCATAAATAGCTACTTTTTCCAAGATAGGATTTGAATTAAAGCACATAATTCCACCACCTTCATAAGTAGCGCTATTACTAGAAATGATAACCTCGGTTAGAACCGGATCGGAATTATAGAGATACATCCCACCACCGGCACCGCTTGCGGAATTATCTGAGATCATTACATTATCAATAACAACATTACTTCCAGAAAGGTAGATACCTCCACCATTGGGAGACGTTCCCGTTGCTTTTCCGTCTTCTATCGCGCAAAAAACCACTTTTGAACTATCCTGCCCATTTGTGTTCGTGTCAATGAATCGCAATCCATGCCAACCCGTTGCGGGTGTTTGAGCTGAGAAGGTTATCGTATTTCCAAACGTACCTTCAGCGAGTAGACGCCCATAAATAATGAACTTATAATGTCCGGAAAATTCGACATCAACACCGGGATCGATCGTTAATTGATCTCCAGAGATGATTTGAATTTCACCATCGACAATATATGGACTTCCTGCCACATTCCATGTGCCATTTACGTTACCAGCACCGATATGAGTATCTGCAAATAGTTGGATTGAGAATAAAAGAATAAGACCAATGATTAAAATCATTTTTTTCATTGCATCCTCCTGCATAATTTTATTTGTAAACATTATTTTAAGGACCAACTTGTACTATTTTCATACCCTCATTATCGATCAGCAGTGCATAGCTGCAAAAATGAGTTAATGAAGTAGGTTCTGTGAACATTTCATAATAACCAAGAATAAATGGATTTATAATTGAAGAAATATCGATTGTGATCAATCCAATTTCGGAATCTGATATATATGCATATGAATTATCTACGTGAACTCCGGTGACAAATCCATCGGTTTCTACCTCTGCAACATAGGTTGGTAAAGCAGGATTGGAAACATCAAGAATGAGAAGGCCATCTTCACTATTTGCAATGAATGCATAATTATTCTGAACGAAAATATCTTTAGCGCCAGTTGTTGCGTATATGGTGCTTAATGTAGGATTGAAGGGATCTGTAATATCAAAAATTGCGATTCCATCCAAACCTTGTGCAATGTATGCATTGGTACCATCAACATAAATACTTCGAGCATGCCCTCCTGTTGAAACATTGGTAACAGGATGGGGGGCAGAACCAGAAATAAAAAATATAGACAGTCCGTTATCACCATCGGCAACATATGCAAAATCTCCAACTACTTCAATATCGTAAGGTATGCCAGATGTATGACTGCTATCAGTTACCACGGGATTGATTGGATCAGAAATATCTACCATTGATATTACGCCAGGTTTGGTAATGCTTCCACAATGGCTTGTCACATATAAAAAATCATCTCCGATGTCGGCGGAGAGTACGCGGTCTTCAAAGTCATCCATTGTGTGCACAATAGTAGGATTTTCAGGATTTCCAAAATAGATGATCTGCAAGCCAGCATAATTATCAGGAATATATGCATACCAGCCGGAAGTGATTATATCTTGAGCAATACCGGGTGTGTTTACAAAGCCAACTAAATTTAGGAGAATATTGGTCTTTTCCTCATTGCTGTTTGCAGAAGTGAATGTGCCCGAATAGGCATTAACTCTATAATAAAACGTTCCGCAAGGTTCTGTGATGTTATCAATATAAGAAATTGTATTGCTATCTACTATATCATAATTTATAATCCAATCCGTACCGCCGATCTTTTTATCGATATGGAAGCCGATCTCGCCTTCACTGTTATCCTGCCATGTCAGCTTGATCTTATTTTGATCGAGTTTCTGCAATGTGAGATTTGATGGAGCTAAAAATGTTGGAACAATTGAGTTTTCTATCGAATTAGATGTTGTGGTTGCAATAAATGCCTTGACTCTATAAAACACCTCTTCAAAGAGATTTACATCATCCATAAAAAATGTTGCATTTGCAATAAGAGTTCTGTATTTGGTTGTCCAATTACCGGTTCCGATCTTTTTATCAACATAATAACCTTCTTCGCCTACGCAATGGTCTTTCCAGCTTACCTCAACTTGTGCTTGAGTTTTTTGTTCAACCATAAGGTCACTGGGGTCACAATATGAGGACATGAAAGCAATTACTTCTGAATAAGGAGAGGATTCGTCTGTTGATTTATTATAAAACTTTATCTTATATGCATACACAAGACTGTCGTTCGTAGGAATATTGTCGAGATAGGTATTGTAAAGAGTCGAGATATTTTGAAAATTATCATTCCATCCGCCAGTGCCAACTTTTTTGCCGATAACAAAATAGAGTGTGTCAGAATCAGCATGATCTGGGATATGATAGGTCCATGTTATTTCGATGCGACCTTCATCTGTTTTTTTGATCTTGAGGTTTGAGGGAGCATTAGTAAGATCAGGATCTGTAAGTTTAAGATCACAGCTGACAAGGAAAAAGAATAATCCTGCACAGCAGAGCAGCAAGAGAAGGAAACAGTATCTATTTATTATTTTTGTCATTGTTTTCCTCATCTTCTTTAAAAAGATTTGAAGCATTCTGGTTTTTAAGACGGTGTTGTTCAAGTTGCTGCTGTGTGGAAAGTGCTTCCTTCTTTCGCTCGTTGAGAGGTTTAGAAATTTCAGCTTTTATGATGACTATCATTTCTCTTACGTTAGTTTCACGCCTATTTGAGCCCGTCAGGTAGCGTATGCCCAAAACCCACCAGGGAAGATCCTTGAGAATTGGAATGCCAACGCGGGTCACCGTTTCGTCCGTATCATATAAACCACCCATAACGGTTTCCTCGCCGTCATAAAGCAAAACTTCTGTTATGGATTCGCTCTTATTAATGATTGTACTTAGCTCACCTGGAGTAGCAGAGCTTTTTTGCACACTTGCAATCAGATGAATAGCTTCTCCTTCTTCGTTCTCAAGAACAGTTGGTGTAACGGACATGATAACACCTGTCTGGAAAAATTGATCACTAACATTGCCGGCATCATCTGTTTTTTTCACTGAGAAATCCTGGCCAACTTGGATCTTACCCTCCTTCCCGGAAATAACAACAATGGACGGACGTGCGATGATACTACCCTTCTGATGGGATTCCAAAATGCTGAAGAGGGTATTAATATCAATTGAAATATCTCCGGACTCGAGCTTTGTGGCAGCAGTAGCATTGAAAATTTCCTGTCCAACACCACTACCCTTGAAGTCCACAGATGCAACAACCTTACCATTGATAAGAGTGGACCAGTCAATGCCAACGCTTTTCAGCACAGACTTGTCCGCTTTAAAAAAGATAGAAGATATTTTAACTTGTTTTGTATCCGGTGTTATCTCATCAACTTTTTCTATTTCTTCTTCTATATCTTCAGTCGCATCGGTGATAACATATGAGCCGGGAAGATCTTCGAGCACAAGATCATTGAAGTTAATGATAAGAAAGAGTGCATTTTTCCAGTACACTTCTTTAATTGGAACGCCGATCTCTCCCGGGAAAGTACTCATGTTAATGATCTTTTTGCCTTCAAACTGAACGGACATTATCTCGAGCGCCATTACCGCTTCCGGGAAAGGTGTGTCGCGGGTCATTGAAACCAGTTCCTGATATGAGAAATCTTCATAGATCCACTGTGCAGATAAAGAACCTGCAAAAAGTGAACAAATTAAAAGTGATAGAATTATTTTTTTCATAATTCATTTCCTTGTAAATACATTTTGATTTCCTGTGAAATACCAATTCGATTAATATTAAAAACAGCACATTGCTGTTTCCAGTTAATATAATTAAGATATCCATAAGCCACTCTCGAACCCGGGACAAGGGTTACGATCATACCATTAATATCCCGAAGGAAGATCTTATCGGGGGTAAGACCAATTATAAGAGCAGTAGTTATGTTGATATACTTTTCTTCTTCGGATCGATCTATCGGAGAATGGATCTGTGAGTAGAAGGGATTATAAACCAGGTTTGAGTAACTGAAACTTCTGAAAGGAATTTCTGAAATTGAGGTGCCGGTTTGTTGGTCATAATATACAATCAGCTTCATAGAAAAATCGACTGTATCTTTCAGAGCAACTGATGTTTCTGAAATTCTTACGGATTCGATAACATAAAGTGGTGCTTGATATTCAACCTGATAAATAAAGAAATGCAGCGACTCAACATTTCCCGAACCATTCAACGTATATGAATTAAAGGGAAGTTCGCCCTTTTTGCCGCTCTGGGCGACCTTAAAGTCAAAATTAAAGTCTGGAATAAAGGTTTCGGTTATGTCAATGAGGTATTGATATGTTTGGCTGGGATTATCATTTTTAAGAATTATTTTATTATCTTCAAGTGCCTTTTTTTTCATGCTGTCTAATGAAGCAATGATCTCGTCCGTCTTACCAAGATCGGGATAAGTTTTGTTAAGTTTGGCAAGTGTTTTCTGGTTTTTCACCAATGCCGTTTTGTACTTTTCAAGCCGCTTTACAGATTGAGAATTTGAAAGCAGCCCTCCCACAAATACAAGAATAAGCAGTATACCAAGAACAATAGAGTTTCTTATTGCATAGGGCATGGCATCAATCCTTTATCTCAATTGCTTTGAGCTGAGCAATATCCGAAAGCCGATGTTTCGGATAATGTGCTATCAACTCATTCCAATAATAAAGAGCTTTATCAATTTCTTTGAGCTTGGCATGAGAATTGCCAAGCATCATCAAGGCATCAGGAGTTTTGACTGAATTTTGTTCAACAACAAATTCAAAAATAGTAATTGCTTCAGGGATATTATCCATCTGATACTGTGCTTCTCCCAAGAAATACTGAGCATTTGCTGCAAGCTCACTATCGGGGTATTTCTTCGTGAACGAATAGAAGCCATTATAAGCGCCCTGATAATCATTGGAAAAATACTTATCTAGTATAACCGAGTATTCTTTTTGAATCTTATTATTTTGGAGCTTGTAAAGCATCTCGGTTTTATTTTCTTGAGTTTGAGGAGCAATTTGAGTATGATATTTGATCTTATTTTTTGCAATAGGTGCTAATCTATTATTAGGATATTCAGCGATAATTCTATTCCAATAGATCTTTGCCTGAGGGATATTTTGATTTTTAGCATAGGCATTACCGAGCATCATAAGTGCATCAGGAGTTTTCAGTCCTTTCTGCTCGATGATCTTATTAAAAATAAGAATTGCCTGATCGATATCATCCATTTGATAAAGACATTCACCCATCAGGTAACTTGCACTGTTTGTATATTTTCCATCTGGAAATTCAATAAGGAATTGTTTAAATTTATCATATGCTTGCTGATATTTCCCAGAAAAGTAGAGGTCAGTGATTTGCTGGTAGAGAATTTTATCATTATTTGAAACTGTCTGGGTTTTTGTCGTCGGCTTTTCTTGCTTCTCTTTGACAGGTTTGATCTTATCTATTTGAACTCGTGGCGATTTTAATTGTTCTTTGTCTTTGATGAATTCGATACCCGGCTCACCTTCTTTTTTCTGCTTTGCAATTTCAAGAGGATCGGGATATCCAAAGGTAATGTCATATTGCCAGACGCTCACATTTTGTATTTTGTTTTCTGTTATCTTCGCAATCATTCCGTCGGGAAAGAGATTCGAGAAGGTGATAACGTTTCGCTTTCTTGTTGTGAAGCCGCTTATCTTAAAGGTATTATCCAGACTGTTCAGGGTATTAAGCCAGCTGACCTTGTGCTCTTTATAAGAATTTGAGATGACATTCAATATATAGTACCATTGATTTTTATTACCAACTAAGCCACCGACTTTTTTGAGATTTACTTGTAGTGCTTCGATCTCATTTTGCACCTGCTGCAATTTTGTTACAATTGCGCGGTTTTGTCTTAGTTCGAGCTCAACTTGGCTGTTGTTACGATTTACATCTATGATTTCTTTGCTGATGTTTAGATTTTTAAAAGTGGCTGAAAATGCAATATAAAATATTGCAATCATGATAATAAAGCCGTGCCACGCTATCTTGAAGGGTTTCTGGCTTTCAATTATTTGGGATGACAAAAGGTTGCAGGGATAAAAGTTTTTATTTCGTCCTTCCAAAGATTTCCATGCAAGTGCTATTGGAATGCAGTAATTGGCGATTCTTTCAGGCGTGAAAGCTTGTTCTTTTGACTGAGGAATATGGAGCTTATCAAGAGTAATTCTGGAAATATTAGCACCGGAATTGATCTTGCTGCGGAAATACTCGACGTCATCATCCTTTGCCATTTCTCCTGCAAAAAGGATATTACTTGTGATATTCACATTAGAAGTATCCTGCTCAAGCATTATCTTGGAGTATATAACCTGCCGCATGTGCTCGATGTCAGTATCCGGTACTATTAGGGGGAAGCTCTTCACGAAATCATTTCCCTTCATCACAATGCCAAATTTAGTATCGACGCCAATAAAGATTATCAAAACATAGTCTTCATCAGAGAAATTGTAATTATTGCGAACAAGATTCATAAGAGAAATTTCATTTGGCTCAATATGGGTGTAGAAGAATCTCTTTTTGGAAACAAGCGGATTTATATCCTGCAGCGCACGAAAGATATCGTTTCTTCCTCTTTCTACAAAAGCAAGAAGCGAATTATCTTTGTTGCTAATAAAATCAAAAGTGAAATTCTTGTTTTTTATATCTTGTTTTGTAAGGATCTCATCACGTAATTGTTTTTTTATTTTTTTGATGGAGCGAGATTTGGCAAAAGTTTCATCAAACTGTGTGAATGAAATGTTTTCTTCAGGAGCATTCATTGATATTTTACATGAGTCAAGAGGAAATTGCGAGATAAGACTGTGAAATTCCTGCCTACTTGTCATGACCGGCTCAGCTCCTGCTATTGGTTCGATCTCAGATTCTTCAAGTTCTGCAAGATCGGGTATCTTGAAATCTTCGTCAAAGTCTGCAAGGTCAAGGATCGGAGCAGCTTCTTCAGGTTCTGTTGGAGTAGTTGTCTGTGGTTCAACAGGCGTTTCATCATGAGGGAAAAGAGGAAGGGAAAGAGTCGTTTCCGTAAGCTCGGCGAGATTTACCTTACCGTTGACGAGCGTAAGCTGGGCGACCTTGATGGTCATTCCATCTTGAAATATGCCAAGTGCAGTTTTTTCTTTTTTGCTTATTTTCATAAAATTATGAGTAAGTTAGAAGCTGCTGCATCCTTTTTCTATTATTGGAGTAGTTCATAGCAACCTCTTTTGAGATTTCACCTTTCTTATGCAGATTGAAAAGATCCTGCTCGAGTGTTATCATGCCGTATTTTTTTCCTTCAGTGATCATCTGATAGATCTCATTAATATTCTGATTTCGGATTGCCGCTTTTACAGAAGGCGTCACAGAAAGAATTTCTTTTGCGAGACTTAGTTTGCCTTGTATATTTGGGACCAATTTTTGAGAAATAATGACAGAGAGCGTATCGGCGAGACGAAGACGAATTCGCTCCTGTTCTCTTGTCGGGAATTCACCTACAATTCTATGAAGACTATCAATAGCAGAGCTTGTATGCAGAGTTGAAAACGCTTTATGTCCACTGTCTGTTGCTTCCAGCACTCTGGCAATAGTGTCCGGCTCTCTCATCTCGCCTACAATTATAATGTCGGGATCTTGCCGTAAAGCTTGAACAACACCATTCTTGAAGGAAAGCACATCTTCACCGACTTCCCTGTGACGAAGAATACACCTATCAGACTTATGAACATACTCAATGGGTGCGCCAAGAATAATAATATGTGCATCATTATTATGATTGTTCATATCAACAATAGAATCCAAAGTGCTGCTTTTTCCCGAACCGGTAATACCGGTAATGAGGATGAGTCCTGATTTCTCATATTGCAGATCCATTCTTTGCATGATCGGTAGTGGAAATCCAAGAGATTCAATTTTGAAGAGATTTTGATTGATCCTACGGAAGTTTCCTACAAGTACATTACTTTCATAATAGATATCGCTACGGAACCTGCTCGATCGTTCTCCTTCTTCGAGAACCATACCGACAGAAAGGTCAACGTTTTTATCTTTAAAAAGTAGCACTTTCTGGTCGTCGGAAAGCACGCTGAGAAGGATCGCTGTTACCTCATCGTTATTGTAATGAGGCATTTCCTTATTGGGCGATTTAGTTCCGTAAGTTCTGTACCACACATAATTGTTTGAGCCTGGACCGCCAATATCAAGGTCAGAAGCATCTATTTCCCGCATGTACTTGAGAAGTTTACGAAGATGTTCGTATGCTTCTTCACGCCACGCAGCATTGTAAGTTATGATCTTATTAATGTTCTGGAAACGGCTTGTTCCAGTTAAGTATTCAGGTAAACCAACAAGCAATTCCGGAGTAAATGATAAACCCATAGCAGACCTGCCTATGCTTTTTTATTGTTGATTATCATATTCAATATCATAAACAAATTGATCTTGAAGAAAGATTATTTTTCTCCGGTTACGAGCTTGAGCATGACAATACGCTGAATCGATTTCCTCCATTTGGAGAAAAGACAGTTAATAAGATTGATCATGAATCGTTTCATCAGGCGCTCGCCCTTGTATGCGAAGAAGTCGAGGAGTTTTTTTCTATCGAAGAAGCGTATCTGGCATGCAGTTTCAGAACGAAGGTTTGTGAAGTTGGAACTGGCGAGGATGAAGTTTTCTTCTGCCCATGTGTCATTCTTTCGGAGATAGTCAACGGTGGTATTACTTAGCCAGATGGATACTTCACCGGATTCTACAAGCACGATTGAATCTGAGTTTTCGTTATCAAGAGCAATAGTTTGACCGGCTTCAAATTTGCGTGCCCTTCCAAGTGCCAAAAAATCAACCTTCTCTTCTTTGGTGAATCCATGCAGCATAGCCGGCTCATTTTTTGTGCCTTCAGTTCCGGGTTCAAAAGCTTTTTGAAGAGGACCGTATAGATCTTCTCCATATTGCAAACCCTTTTTTACTGCTTCGAGAAGTTCTTCTGCATTGATGGGTTTGGAAAGATACTGAAACGCACCGGCATGAACTGCTTTTACCGCACCTTCGATGCTGGAAAATCCTGTAGTGATAATGATCACAGCAAGGGGTTGCTTCTTCTTGATACGCTTCATGGTTTCCAGCCCATCCAGGCGGGGCATGACCATATCAATCATGTAGAGATCAAAGTCATCATAGTTCATTTTATCAAGACCATCTTGACCGTCAACAGCAAGAGTGACCTTATAGCCCTCTTCTTCTAAAAATTCTTTACACAGCTCTCTGATGCTTTCCTCGTCATCGATGATTAAAATGTGTTTTTGCATATAAATATCCTGACAGATTTATTTTTTTCTTGCCTGCTTGATCAGAGGTAGCCGCTTCAATTCTTGCAGCCGTACGAGGATACCATTGATCTTATTTATCGCTTCTGCAATTTGATTGCTGGATTTGTGGAGTTTTTCATCATCATATTCGCTTGCTGCTCTTTTTACTCTGCTTAAAGAAAGCGAGATTATGCTTAGAGGATTATTAATATCATGGTCGATACCCACAATACTTGCAGATACTTTTACTACTTCTTTATAATCATTGATTTGCTTTTCATCGATAACTAAATTTTCTTCCTTACCACGCAAGAAATCTCCCTGGCTCTTGAGTTTGTCATTTGCTTCCAACACTTTGAGCGAGAGCCTTTTTACGATATCGCTTGTATAACTTGAAATGAATGCAATAACAGTGAACAACCCCGTGTAGGATATAAGAAAGATCGTCTGGGTTGCTAGATCTGAATTATATGGTTGCCCACAAACCGGTACAAGCCAACCAAAATTGTACATGAGAATGAGAAGAAGCAAACTCAAACTTCCGATCATAGCAGCAATAAAGCCACCCATTTTTTCGATCGATAAACTCGCAGTGACAACTGCAACAAGGAATATCCACACAAATGAACTATCAAGCCCGCCGGTAAGATGAACAACTATGACTCCAAAAATAATATCCAGCACGATCTGAGCAGCTCCGATAACATAATTGGAGGTAATGATCTGAAGATGAAATAGAATATTGAGAACGCTTATACCAAGAAATGCTCCAACAAAAACAACAATAGGAATAGTTTGACTAACCATGCCAATGCGAAGTAAACCAATCGCAAAGAGAACAAGCACGATAAACCAGCGTATCTTCAACCACCAAGTAAACATCATTTTTTCCGAGTCTAATAATCTAATTTGCTCCATAAGTTTATCCTTATTTTTTATTTTATCCTTCATTCCACTCCGCTATTTCTAAAGATATATCTATAGGAAGAGCATCAAAGGCATCCGAAATGGCATCTGCATCAAAACTAATCGTTGCATGAGCACCAACCGTTGCATCCCCTATCACATACACAGCGCCGGTGATGTCAGATTGAGCGCCAACAAGGAGTTCACCAAAAACAACTAATATGCCATCAAAATCAATATGAGCAGTCGAATTAAAGTCACCATTTACGACGAGAATCCCTGACCCTGACCAGAAAGATTGGATTCGTAAATCGTTGTTCATCCAGGTCAGACTATCAGGCATTGGTTCATTATTGGCGGGAGTTTCAATGTACGAACCCCGAGAGATACACTCATCCTTAAATTCTTGTTCAGTCATACCGAAAACACCGGCAAAATCAAATGTGGAATCTTCAACAACAATCCCACTAATAACCGCTTTCGCCTTAACAGTTATTGAGCCACCCGTGACAATTGCGGCAGTGATATTAAGAACAAGTCCCTCGTCTGTAAAAAATCCAAATCGTGCGTAACCATGATGAGAGACCTGAGATTCCAACTCAATATAACTCACATAAGAATCTACACGGATCGTTCCATCGGTAGTAGGTGCATAAATAATACTATCTATAGTACCATCCAAAACATCGAGAGGAACAAAATTATTTATTGTGCCGCGCGTGCTGTCTATAAATGTGACATTTCCCTTCAGAAGCTGTCTTATGCCATATTGAAGCGCATAATTTGAAAGCGAGCGCGCTTGTATCTGTGCAATATCATCAGTAATGATTTCCGGAACGTCATCGCCACTTTTACCGCTGGAAATGACAATGCCTACAACTACAGCAAGTAAAAGAACGGAGATGACAAGAATTGCTTTTCCCATGATTTTACGGTTTCCAGTAGAGGATTTCGATGTCCTCTAAGGTTATTTCTCCAGTTTCTTCTTCAGGTTCTTCCTCTTCGGGTTCAGGAAGCCCCGGATCTGGTGAAACTGTTGGGTCAGAACAAGTTATTTCAATCCACCAATGATCCATTGCATTTCCAGGTCCGTGAGAGTTTCTAAGATTTACTGTCATGCTGTCTGAGGTTATTGTATAAGCGGTACTTGTGGCGAGGGTTATGTCGCTTCCATTTACAGTAAGGATTCTACCATCATTCTTGCAGCGTAGGCGGATTTCTGTTGCAGAACCAGAGTATGTATATGATGAACCGCCAGAAAGGAGTGTTCCTCTATCTATCTGCCCACTCGGTGTTTGCATCTGAAAACGGTTAGAAGAATTGTTTGTGGGATTTATATGAAGATCTGCTTCCATTGAAAGGGCTGGAGTTTCTTCTTCCTCTTCTGATTCACCGCCGGAATAGCTGAAGAGAACAGTTGCGAAACTTGTATGATCCGTTTCATTTCCATATTCATCTTCACTTACAAGTGCTGTGATATCAACCTGAACCAAATATGATGCACTACCAGAAGGAGAATCATCACCGGAATCATCGATGTCAGGAATAGGATCTGTCCATCCTGTATTTGCAGTAATACTTCCACTGCCGGTTATTGTAATTGTGTTCGCTACAAGGATTCCGCTGATACTTCCGCTGCCGGTTATTGAGGCATCTGCATTTGGGGCATACAAAGCTCTTACATATGCATTAGCCGCTCCGTTCACATCAACGGATGAACCCCCACAAATAATATGACCTGTAATACCTCCAGAACCACCAATTCGAACACTTGCAGTTTCTAAGTATACTGAACCGTTGTACTCGGTGGATCCGGCAAAATTAAGATCTGCAGCTCCAGAGTAATACATATGGACTTTACTTGCATCACCACCGGTATTTATAATACTGCTTCCTGTAAGGGAAAATGAATTTTCAACATAAAATATCAAATTGCCGGTTCCCAGAAGTTCAATATATCCTTGCCCAACACTAAGACTTCCGACAACTATTCTTCGGGTACCGGATCCTACATCGATTGTGATCGTTCTGCTACTTGTGGCACTTATTGAAGAATAATATCCGTCATCATCAATAAGATATTCGCCTGAAGGAGTCCACGGTGTACTGAAAGAACCCCGATCGGTTAGTTCCGGAAAATCAGGATAAGTTGGAAGAGGATACGTTCGCGTGGAAGGCAGGTTCGAGATCGTTCCTGTAATATTATCTTCCGGTACGCGTCCCCATCCGTCGCAATGGATCACACTTGTGTAATCAGCGCCCGGTCCAACATAAAAATCTCCATCTATAATTGTGCTCCATGCAAAATTAACACTGTTAGCAACAGTGGAGTTCGTTCCGGTTGTTCCATTGATACTTGCGCTGCCGGTAAGAGTAATTGCTCCGTTGGCGAAAACCATATCAAGAGCTGGTATTGTAACACCTTCCTCTTCTTCCTCCTCCTCTCCTTCATCACCTCCTCCTTCGACTAAAGTATCGCCAAATTCATAAGTGATCATATCGATACTTCCGTCAAGGGCAGGAACATCAAAAAATGCATAATGAT
>JACNJG010000205.1 GCA_014382685.1 Candidatus Cloacimonadota bacterium | reverse complement strand
TTAAAATTTTTTAGGAGTGGAAATTACCTAACTCCCGAGCGCCCTCCGCCAGCTGGCGGATTGGGGAACAGGAATCCAGTATCATAATAATAGCACGCAGATGAACGCAGATTGTGCAGATGTTCGCAGATGAATATATTTTATTTTTCTTCATTTTTTCTTATTCTTAATCAGCGTAAATCAGTTTCATCAGTGTTCACCCTGTGAAATAATCCCGATGCATCGGGATTCCTGCTTTGCAGGATTTCACGGGGTAAATCTGTGTTCCATTCTTCTATGTAATAGTACACAGATTTTCACGGATGAACGCAGATCAAGTAAAATTTATTAACACACTTAAAACCCGCTCTTCGACTTGTCTCAAGATGTAAAGTAAATCCATTTTCTATTTTTTCGTGCCAATTCTAGTTCAGGAGTTTTAAAGCATTCCCAAAGAGGGCTTTGGGAACGAGGAAAGGGTTTTTACTTCAGCAATCCATCTCTTTTCAGCATTGCATCAGGATCGGGCTCGCGTCCGCGGAATTTTACATACAGTTCCATCGGGGGAGCCGTGTTTCCTCTAACAAGAATGTTCTTTCTAAAGGAATCAGCAATTTCCTGGTTGAAGATGCCATTTTCTTTAAAGAGCTGGAAGGAATCTACCTCGAGCACTTCAGCCCATTTATATGAATAATATCCTGAAGAATAACCACCTGCAAAGATATGACTGAAAATACACGAGATACTTCCCCCATCAACTTTCGGGTACAAACGGGTTTTTTCATTAACCTCATCTTCAAAAGCTGTCACATCATCGATTTTTCGTGGATCTTGCGCATGCCATGCCATATCAAGAAATCCAAAAGTAAGCTGACGAATGTTCGACATTCCTTTATTGAAATTTTCAGCATCCTTCACTTTTTGAATAAGCTCATCGGGTAATTTCTCACCTGTTTTATAGTGCAGGGCAAATAAATCGAGTGCTTGTTTTTCCATAACCCAGTTTTCCATAATTTGGGAAGGAAGTTCGACGAAATCCCAGTACACATTCGGGCTTGCAAGGGTTTTATACGTACAGTCGGAAAGCAGTCCGTGCAGTGCGTGTCCAAATTCATGGAACAGCGTTCTTACTTCGTTAAGTTCAAGCAAAGAGGGATTCTTGTCTGTGGATGGAGTGAGGTTTGCAACAATCCCAACATGGGGTCTGCGAACCTCTCCATTTTCATAACCCTGTGTTTTGAAGTTGGTCATCCATGCGCCGCTGCGTTTTGTTTCGCGGGGGAAGAGGTCAACATATAGAAGTCCCAGATGAGAACCATCTTTATCTTTGAGCTCATACACCTTCACTTCTTCGTTATAAACGGGTACATTTTTCACTTCTGCGAAGGTAATATTGTAGAGTTTTTCAGCTACTTTGAACAGACCTTCAACAACATTTTCCACTTTGAAATAAGGACGCAGTTCTTCTTCATCAAAATCATATTTGATCTTCTTCAATTTCTCTGCATAATAGCTGCTGTCCCAGGAATTGAGCTCATCAATATTATCCAATTCCTTAGCGAGTTTTGCCAGTTCCCGAACTTCATCTTTTGCAGCAGGATAGGCGATCGAATAAATCCTTTCAAGAAAATCCGCCACTGTTTTTGGTTTTTCTGCCATACGCTCTTCAAGCACATAATCAGCATGGGTTTTATACCCGAGAAGTTCGGCACGTTCCTGCCTGAGATCAGCGATCTTTTTGAGGATCTCCCGATTATCAAACTCACCTTTATATGCCCGAGTACGATAAGCTTTGCTGATGGTCTCTCTTAATTGACGATTGTTTGCATATTTTAGAACAGGCAGCACGCTTGGGATCTGCAAAGTGAAGAGCCATCCGCCCTCTTTTCCTTTTTTCTTTGCGGTAAAAGCTGCTGCATCATTGGCATTCTGCGGTATCCCTTCAAGCTCAGCTTCATCAGTAATATGAAGTTCAAACGCATTGGTCGCTTTCAGCACATTCTGGGAATATTTTGGACCAAGAGTCGATATCTCAGTATTGATCTCTTTCAGTCGCTTTTTCTTGTCAGGAGGAAGGAGTGCACCGTTTCTCACGAATTGCTTATAAAAATTCTCAACCAGCCGTTTCTGCTCATCGTTCAGACCTTCCTGGTTTTGATAGATATTTTTAACTCTTTCAAAAAGTTCAGGATCCATCAGAACCTTGCTCTGAAATTCTGCAAGCATAGGTGAGATCTTCTGTGCTAATGCTTTAAACTCGTCATCTGATTCCGCACTATACAGGTTGAAGTAAGTATTTGTAACTTTATCGAGAAGTTCTCCTGAAGTTTCAAACGCAAGGATAGTATTTTCAAAATTCGGATCATCGGTGTTATCCTTGATATTCTCTATATTTTTCCATGCATCTTCAAGCCCCTTTTCCACTGCAGGCATAAAGTCATCTTTTGTTATCTTATCAAATGGAACTGTATCAAATGGAGTTTTAAAAGGTTTGAGAAAGGGATTTTTCTCTTTATTATTCATAGATTTCTCCTTATAAATCATTCCTTACTTGAATTCGGAGAAGGATTCTTTGTGTCAAATGTTTTATGATTTTTGAGGATTCTTTCTTTAGCTATTAACCCGTGTATGGTTTAGGAATATGTTCACCAAAGGGAACGCAGAGGAAGAAATAAAATAAAAAGAAACTAAGAACTGGACCTCACAGTTCCGTGAAACGGGGTATGGTATTCAGAGCGGTGTTTGCTTTATTACCTTCATACTAAACTCCGTCCTGAACATATTTTTTTCTTGACGTTAATATCCTATTAAAACACATTTCTCTGAAAATACTATAGCTTAACACTGAAAAGGAAAAAAATGAATGATGAGAAAAAGAAAAGCGGAAACATTATCATTATTGATGATTCCCTGATTCAAAAGAAAATATACACAATTCGCGGTGTTCAGGTAATGATAGATAGTGAAATCGCAGAATTATTCAATGTTGAAACAAGAAGACTGAATGAACAGGTCAAAAGAAATGCTGAAAGATTCCCTAATGAATTTATGTTTCAACTGACCGATGAGGATTTCGAATTTCTAAGATCGCAAAATGTGATCTTTAATGAATCTCAAAACTTGAGATCGCAAAATGCGAGCTCAAGATCAAAACACGGCGGAAGAAGATATCTTCCTTATGCATTCACAGAACAAGGCGTGGCAATGCTTTCTGCTGTTCTCAGAAGTGAAACTGCTGTTAAAATGAGTATTCAAATTATGAAGGCATTCGTGAATATGCGTCATTTTTTAATTGAAAATGCTCAAATTTTTTCTCGAATAGAACGGGTAGAACAAAAACAAATAGAAACAGATTCCAAATTAGAACAAATATTCAGTGCTATAGAAAGCAAACAAATAAAACCGAAACAGGGGATTTTCCATTCTCCGCCAGCTAGCGGATACTCCTCTTCCGTCTTCATTTCATTACGCCGAGAACGAGCAGAAGATTTTCTCTGGGTTCTCTGTGGTAAGTTTTTGGGGGGTTTAGGTTTATCCGAGTTAGTAAGTTCAGTTTATTAAGAATTATTGTATTGCCCTTCCTCATTTACTTCTGTACATTTTTTTCTTGACGAAAATATCCTGCTCAAACAAATATCTCTAAAAATTCTAAAAATGGGAAATTGTATGCAGATTGAAACGAGAAAGATTTATACGTGCGTCACACATAACATCAAAATTAGTAGTGTTCACACAACAAATATTCGAGGATATAAACGTTAATCAAAACTTTTGGTACAGAAAAAATATATTGATAGCATCAAAAACTAATTATGAAAAGAGTGCAATATTACATTTAAATTATAAAGAAATAAAAAAATTGACACTGATACCATATACAGTATCAAGTGTCCCCTATATAAAAAATGAATAAAAGCACATTGTGTAAAAGATTATTGAAATTATTTCAAAATCCCAAAAATGTAGATTTTATAACCTTGAAAGGTATTTTAAATGAATTTGGATATATTGATAAACAACCAAAAAAAGGTGGTAGTCATTATATTTTTAGGAAACAAGATCACTGTCCGATAACTGTGCCAAGCCATAAACCTGTAAAACAAAAATATGTAAAAGACGTAATAAGTAACCTTAAATTGGAGAAGTGGTATGAAGAAGAATGTTGAATATTATAAAGATCTTCCTTACACAATAGAGATTACACCTGATGATGGAGTATTCTTTGTGAAAATCAAAGAATTACCAGGATGTATATCTCAAGGTGACACTATTCAAGAAGCTTTAGAAATGATTGATGATGCAATGAATTGTTGGCTTGAAGCAGCTTTAGAAGATGTCGACACAATACCTTTACCCGAATCAATGCAAGAATGCAACTATAGTGGGAAAATTTCATTACGTATGCCTAAATCATTGCATAAAAGATTAACTATAAATGCGAAAATAGAAGGCGTTAGCTTAAACAGTTATATCGTAACAGCATTAGCAGAGAACAATTCATATACCACTGTAAAAAATATGTTAAGCGAAAAAGGATTTAACAAATTTTTCTTAAGTTCACCTGGAATTTCATTTTCAAATAAGACTAACGATTGGTTCGCTGATCCTATGCGAAAAACAAATAATTTATTAAAAAAAGATAGCGATTTGAATATTCAACCATGGGTTTTTCCTTCAAATCAAATATCGTAGTAAAGGATACAATATGGATAAAATTAATGAAACAGAAAGCAAAAATATAATCTATAAAATTCATGAAGCAAAAAAAATTAGTTATTTTGAAAATGACTTATCTGATTTGGGATTACCAAATAAAAAAATTAACAACTCTTTAGTGGATTATAATGTCTCATTCAAAATAGATGATGAAAAAAGCTTGATACAAATAAAATTTAGTGCAAAATTCTATTTAAAAAAGAATAAAAAGAAATTTGATTTATTTGGTATTGATACTTTACATGGATTTAAAATCAAAAACTTTAATAAATCCATCAAAAGAGATAATAATAGCTACAGAATCCCAGATATTTTGATGCTCACATTTTTAAATTTATCCGTTTCCGGGTCCAGAGGTATGTTGGCAATTTTAAATTCAAAATATGAGTATTGCGACATTCTATTTCCAATTGTAAGTACAATTGATTTACTAAACAAACTAAAACCGCCCAAAAAGTAACAAGCTTCTTAAATATTATCAAGTTTCCATTTATATCAAAGTCAAGCATAGAAAATAAAAGATAACCCAAGAGTCAAATCATTTGCTGGTTGTGGCTAACATTGCTGTCCTCAAGCTTACAAACTCGTTCATGTCGTAGTCAAAATATTATTCGGAAGTAATGCATTTTAACCCGAATGGGTTGCGAACGAAACAAAAAAAGGAACTGCGTAAAACAACTCCTCAACTTATAAATATAAATTACCATAGGAGACAGCCACGAAATCTCTAAGGCGTAAAGGAAGAAATAATGATTATATATAATGCCCGAATGATTAAAAGTTTTATAAATATGAACTTTGGGCTTTGTGTCTTCGTGGCAGAATTAGACTTGAGACGAAAAGATGAAAGATGCGTTTCATTAAGCCACTAGTAATCCTCTAATAAGTCCTCGTCATAGATCTCGGTACAACCAAAATATAATCAGCT
>JACNJG010000165.1 GCA_014382685.1 Candidatus Cloacimonadota bacterium | reverse complement strand
TTTTTTTCGTGTTTTTTCGTGTTTTTCGCCTGTCACGGTGTAATGAAATGAAAACGGATGGTTAACTCTTTTTACAATTCTGGACATAAAAAAACAGCTTTCCACAGTGTATGAAAATTTTTTAGGTGTTATATGAAAAAATCTCTTCTCATTATCGCAATACTGTTATTCGCAGTAAGCTTAATTCATGCAAAGGATATGTTCTCTTTTTCTTCAAAAGGAAATAGTGTTGAAATCCAATTTGAAAATAGCGATGAGCCGTTTTCTCTCGGATCAGAAAATGCCTTCACCACAATTGCATTACCTTCAGATGATATTGAAATAATCATTCATGATTTCACTTTATCCGAGTATTCTGAAAAAGGTCAATTCCTAAAAAGTGGAGAAGAGATCGAAAGCTCGAGGATCGAGAAGATCAGCTCCTTTACAATGAGAGAACTGCGAGGTCATACACTGCAGATAAAAAGCCAAATATATGATGAGAAGGATCGCACTTATTCAAAAATAGAAAAAGTGAACTTTGAGATATTATCCAAGAATACACAATCCGCTCCTCAATATTTGTCTAAAGCATTTTATCAGCTCTATCCGTACCTTGTAGATAATTTTGACAGATCCTATCTTTCAGGTCTTCCTGTTCAACCCTCGAAAATGCTCATTATCTGTCATCAATTGCTCGAAAACTACATCCAGGATTTCATTGATTGGAAGCAGGCAAAGGGAATCGAGTGCACTGTAGCAACACTTGACGAGACCGGCACAACTGCTAATGAAATAAAAGCATACATCCAGCAAATCTATAATACTTCAGAAGTGCCGCCTGATTATGTGCTCCTCATCGGTGATGTAGATGATTATTTTGCAGTTCCCTCATTTTACTGCGGAGCAGAAAACGATGTAACAGATCATCCCTATACAATGCTTGCCGGTTCGGATTATTTCCCTGAAATTCTAATAGGACGTATGTCTATCGATGAGATCAACCAGCTCTGGACGATCATTAATAAAGTAATATCTTATGAGAAAACTCCATATCTTACAAATCCGGAATGGCTGAAAAAAGCGCTTGTCGTGGCAGGAAATTACAGCACAACTCCTCCGACTCCGAGTACGCCGGTCAAGGTGTCCCGCTGGCTGAGAGATAAGATGCTGAATTACGGTTTTACACAGGTTGATACTGTTTTTTATCCACCCACATATCCGGGCACTTCAGACATTATCAGTAAGATCAATGCAGGTATTGGATTTCTTAATTATCGAGGGTGGGGAGATGCAAATGGCTGGCATTACCCGGAATTTCATGTGGATAATATGAGCAGCTTGAGCAATGGATTATTACTGCCGGTGGTAACATCTTTTGTCTGCAATACAGGTGATTTTGCCAATACCTCTGCCGATCCCTGTTTTGGCGAAGCGATCCTGCAGCTTGGAACTCCTACTTCTCCGCAAGGTGGCGTGGTTTTTATCGGTCCTTCCGATCTGCATACCAGTACGAAAATGAATAATTCTATCTTCTCGGGCTTTTATTACGGATTGTTGGATGAAGGCATTTATGATTTTGGCACCGCAGTACTTAGAGGTAAGATAGAATTATATCACAATTTTCCTCTGCAGCAAGCGCCGGGTGATCAGGTAGAGTTTTATTTTAATGTTTATAATATACTCGGTGATCCGTCACTTACTATGTGGACAACAATTCCGGAAGATATTAGCTGCACAATACCTGCAAGTGTTACTGTTGGAACCGACCATCTTGATATTTTCTGCTCAAATCTTGATGAAGGAATTGTAACTGCAACGAAAGCTGATGAGTTTTATGAAGTTGCAATGCTTGAAAACGGACAGGCGATCATTCCATTTGCTTCGGAAACTCCAGGCGAGATTGAGCTTGTTATCACTTCACCCAATTTTGTTGCTTTTGTTGATACGATCGATGTTCTTGAACAAGCAGTTGATATTGGATTATATGAATATGAAACAGCTTCTGCCGTTGAAGCTGGAAGTCCTTTGAATATTGACCTGACGTTGAAAAATTTTGGAACATCCACAGCTTCAAATGTATCTGCAACACTAAGTTCGAGCAGTTCGATGGTTTCTGTTACAACTCCAACTAAAAATTTTGGTGATATTGCTCCGGATGCAACGAGTGAGCAAACCTATGAGATAGAGATCGATGCAGTATGTCCTGATAATGAAGTGCTGGAATTTACTCTAAATATCTCAACCGGTGCAACTGCAAAATTCTCATTAATTGTATCGTCCCTCTTATTTGAAGTAATTGATGTGATTGTGAATTCTGCAAGCGGATGGCTCGAACCCGGACAGGTTGATGAGATCCAGGTTACGATCGAAAACATCGGCTCTCTCGATGGAAATAGTATTCAGGGCACACTTGAGGTACACAGCGATGCTGCAAATGTGACTTCTGCCGTCTTCGATTTTGGCTCGATCCCAATGACTTCTACTTCTTCAGGAACCTTCAATGTTGAGATTGCGAGCAATTGCTTTATCGGAAGGAATATTCCCTTTAAGCTCAATCTCACTGATGCGAGCAGCAGAATAACACATGTAAATTTTTCTCTCGAAGTAGGTCCAATCGATAACGCTGCTCCCACCGGACCGGATGCATTTGGCTATTATGCTTATGACAGCCATGATATTGATTACGATGAAGTCCCGACTTATAATTGGATAGAGATCGATCCTGATGAAGGCGGATCAGGACAGGTCATCTTTATGGCTGATGATGAATCGAGCACAATTCCATTGCCATTCATATTTACCTATTATGATGAAGCATTTGATGAGATTACAGTGTGCTCAAATGGCTGGATCTCATTCATCACAAATGACTGGACAAATTTCAGAAATTGGGATATTCCCTCGGCGCTGGGTCCCTACGGACAGGTCTGTGCCTACTGGGATGACCTTATTGGTGAAGCATATACTATAAATGATACAACCTATCATCATGATATGAGGATATGTCATTATTATGATGAGGTAAATAACCGGTTCATAATAGAATGGAATAAGTGTTTCAACAGGTTTGATGATATCTCAGTAGAAAAATTCGAGCTCATTCTCTTCGATCCTGCATACTATCCGACTGCAAGCGGCAATGGGGAGTTACAATGCAATTATCATACAATAAGCAATCCTGACGCAAATAGTAACTACTCGACAGTAGGTATAGAAAATCTTATCCAGTCCGATGGAGTACTTTATACTTATGCAAATATTTATCCGGCAAGTGCCACACCCCTGGAAAATGAACTTGCCATAAAATATACCACAGATCCGCCCGATCCTTATTACGCTGTTGATGAAGAACCTGCAAGGATGAATGGTGCTCTTATTATTTATCCACAACCTTCATCAGGAACAACCATTATTTCTTTTTATTCAAAGGACACATCAGCAGCAAACCTCACCGCAGGGATTTACAATATCAAAGGGCAACTGGTAAGAGAATTTCTCCTTGTCGCCCCCTCTCCCGGTCGCTCCGTCTCAGTTACATGGGATGGTTATGATGATAATAATAAAAAATCACCGAGCGGAATATATTTTGTGAAAATCCATGAAAACGACAGTACAAATATTGGTAAAATTATTCTGTTACGATAATGAGTGAAAGGAGTTTACAGTGAAAGACCTTACACAATTAGCATTAGATGCCGCAGTATTGCATGGGGCATCTTATGCGGATATACGGATTATTCTTTCAAAAAACCAGAGAATTTTTGTAAAGAACGGAGAAGTTGAGACGCTGAATAATACAGATAGCATCGGTTTCGGAATTCGTGTGATCGCCAATGGTTCGTGGGGATTTGCTTCGAGTTCTATTGTAACAAAACCCGAAATAAAAATTGTCGCAAAGCGTGCAGTTGAGATCGCAAAAGCTTCTGCAACGCTCCGCAAAGATAGTGTCCGTCTCGCTCCGGAACCTGTTCATCAGGATATCTGGACATCACCGTATTTGATCGATCCGTTTAAGGTACCTCTTGAAGAAAAGCTGGATCTGCTTTTTGAGATAGATGGAATCCTCAGAAAGGATGATAAGATCAAGGTAGCCGAGTCTGAAATGAATTTCTGGCGGGAGCATCAATGGCTTGCAACAACAGAAGGAACTTTTATCGAACAGATACTTCTCCGCAGTGGTGCGGGATATTATGCAACTGCAGTTGATGGACCAAATGTACAGACACGTTCTTATCCGCAATCTCATGGGGGGCAACATACTCAAATGGGTTATGAATTCATACTTGGTACTCCATTCGTGGAAAATGCAGAAAGAGTCAGTGAAGAAGCTGTTGCTTTACTTTCTGCACCGGATTGTCCTGTTGATGAAATGGACCTTATTATTGGCGGAGGTCAACTTGCCCTTCAAATCCATGAATCTATCGGACATCCTTCAGAACTTGATAGAGTGCTTGGTATGGAAGCAAATTATGCGGGCACAAGCTTCTTAACTACTGATCTTTACAAAGATTATAATTATGGTTCACCGATCGTTAACGTGGTTGCTGATGCCACAGTTCCGACCGGGATCGGCACTTTTGGATACGATGATGACGGTGTGCGTGCTCAGCGTTACCACATGATACAGAATGGACTATATAAGATGTATCTCACAAATCGAGAGCTGGCGCATGTGATTGGAGACAAGCGAAGCAGGGGTTGTAATCGTGCTGACGGATACAGCAATATCCCAATGATAAGAATGATAAATATTTCGCTCATGCCTGTGAATGGAACCCTTGATGAACTTATTTCAGACACAAAGAATGGACTATATATTGAGAATAATAAAACCTGGAGCATCGACCAACGCAGATTGAATTTCCAGTTTACCACGGAAATCGGCTGGGAGATCAAGAACGGTAAGAAAGTACGAATGGTGAAAAATCCGACATATCAGGGAATCACACCTACTTTCTGGCAAAGCTGTGACGCGATCTGCGGTGAAGATGAATGGCAGCTTTGGGGTGTACCGGGTTGTGGAAAAGGACAACCCGGGCAGCGTGCTGAAATGTCCCATGGTGCTGCACCTTCTCGATTCAAGAAGGTTACTGTCGGAGTAAGAAAATAAAAGATTAAATATGAAAATAATCAAATTCTCTATTTTGATGTTTGCAATATTTGTAATTCTCAATGCATGCTCAATCTTGCAACCCTATTCAGTAAAAAAGATAACACCATCTATTCCCGAACAATATCGAGAAAAAGTGCTTGAAAGTCTTGAAGAGGCAGGCAAAAACAAAAAAGAACTCTTGAAAGTGCTGTATCATTACAAAGAAGATCATTTAAAATTAGAAGCCGCATCATTCCTGATCGCCTTTATGACTGATCACTGTTTTGCTGATATTTCACTCGTAGATTCTCTCGGAAATCAGGTGGCTTTGGACGTTATGGATTTCAATACAGCATCGGAAGTACAAGCTTATATCGATTCTCTTGAAACACAGATCGGAGAACTGCGATACAAGCTCATTGAGAAAAGAGAAGATGTAGAGACGATCTCTGCCGATCTCCTAATTACTCATATTGATATGGCATTTCTTGCTTATGAAACCTTATCCTGGACAAGCCAATATAGCTGGGATGATTTCAGAGAATACGTACTTCCGTACAGGGGCTCATCCGAGCC
>JACNJG010000164.1:3045-5652 GCA_014382685.1 Candidatus Cloacimonadota bacterium | reverse complement strand
ACTTCCCAGGTTCCCTACTTGTGAAAGTAACATAATGGATATCCCGAGTATGCTTCGGGATTAAAACTCCAGCCATATAAAATTGTATTGTTAAAAAGGGCTGGTAACCTATTTTCGACATTAACATTCTCGCGTTCTTTCTATCTTTCATTTTTATCAAATTTAAGAATATATATTATACTCTTAATTCAATTCATTTTTTTACTACCTGAAATTTTGTTGTCAATAATTTTCTTAAAAACATGAAATCTCTTTAAATCTAGTAGAAATATAGCAATTTTTTGGATTGAGTTTTTGGGCGTTGTTCTTAATTCATTTTTTAATTTCATATTGAATATCCGAATTTTCATTTTGATTTATTATTACTAACCATATTGATAATTAAATAATTTTTTGTAAAATTTTTTAAATTAAAAATTCTTGTCAACTGAAAATTCTTGACCAAGAAAATTTGATGCTCTCTTTGCATATAAATTTTGAATGAGATGATATGAGCCGAATTAAAATATTAGATGAAAAAGTGATCAACCATATTGCTGCCGGTGAGATCGTTGAAAGACCTGCTTCCGTAGTTAAAGAACTGGTCGAGAATGCCGTTGACTCAAATGCAACAAAGATCGTGATCAATATCGAGGATGGCGGTAAAAAACTTATTGAGGTCATTGATAATGGAAGCGGCATGACCCGGGACGATGCACTTCTCTCTTTGGAACGCCATGCCACAAGTAAGATATATTCTCTTGATGATATACAAAGCATCTCAACCCTTGGTTTTCGTGGTGAAGCTCTCCCAAGTATTGCTTCGGTTTCTGATATGGAAATTATCTCGTTGCCACAAAACATGAAAACCGAACCTGCTACCTTTATTCGTATCAAAGGTGGAGATATTCAGGATGTATCACAAATCGGAGGCACACCAGGCACAACAATTCGGGTGAAGAATCTTTTCAAGAATGTTCCTGCGCGTCAGAAATTTCTGAAAACCACCCAAACTGAGATGCAGCATATCACAAGAACAATTCAACACCTTGCCTGCACTCATCATGATATCAGCTTCAAACTTATTCATAATAATCGAGAAATCTTAAACTACCCCAAAGTGGAATTTCTGGAAAAAAGAATTGTAGAGATCTTCGGAGATAACTTTTTCAAAAACAATGTAATACCTGTGCAGACCTCTCAAGAAGGAATAAAATTACAGGGTTTCATCGGTTCCTATCATGAGGATGCCGAATGGCAGAAAATTCATTATTTATATATTAATGAAAGATACATTAATGACAAAATTGTATATACTGCGATTAAAAAAGCTTACGAACCCTTCACCAAAAAAAGTCTTTTAAAAAATCAACTTCCACTGTATATTCTTCTGCTCGAGCTTCCCGGAGATCTCCTCGATGTGAATGTATCCCCCACCAAAACTGAGGTTCGCTTCAAGGATTCACGAATAATATTTAGCTTCATAAAAACTTCTCTTACCAACTCATTGTTAGATTATGAACGCCAGAAATACGCAGAGCTTCATCAGGACAATGCCACACAATCCGGGCTGAATACTACTCATGAAACAGGAAATCAAAGATCGCAGCATAAAATTTCTCCTCACTTTGGCTCAGCAGAGAAACGGGACTCTCACCAGGATCTTTTCACAAAGACAAGAAAAGATGTGCAGCTTTCTTACTTATTTGAAGATAATGTAATAAAAAATAAGAACAAGATCATTGAATCGGAAATTGTTAATCCCTGGCAAATAGACAATTCTTTCATAGTTGTTGAAATTAAAAGCGGAATGCTTATTGTTGACCAGCATGCGGCGCACGAGAGAATCCAATATGAGAAGATCAAGCACAGACTCGAGCACAATGAAAAGGGATTGGATGGTCAAAAGCTCCTCTTCCCTCTTGTGATCGATCTGCCAAAGCATTTGCAGAAGATCATCCCGGATTTTATCGAAGAATACCGGGAGATGTTCATCAAAGTCGGTTTTAAGATAAAGGTTTTCAGCGGCAATTCGATCATTGTTGAAGAGATTCCCAAAGATCTTCTGGAATGGAAAAAGGGAGATATACTTGTTGAGATCTTTAAACAGATCGAGGAAGAGTTTTCACCTGACGGAGATTTTCGGGACACGCTTGCAAAATCCTATGCCTGTCATGCATCCATCAAACTGCATCACAAATTAAGCAAAAAAGAAATGCTGGAGCTCATTAATCGTCTTTTTGCGTGTAAGAATCCCTTCTTCTGTCCTCATGGACGTCCGACAATTATTGAAATTACTTTTGAAGAATTAAAAAAACGCTTCAAGCGAATATAAAAAAAAGCCCGAAGAGAACTCCTCGGGCTTAAAAGAATTATACCGATTTCTTAGCGAATTACCATCACTTTGTGAATATTTTCTACATTATCAGTAACGATTCTTGTAAAATACACACCTGTGGGAACTTCATTTCCGGCATTGTCGGTACCGTTCCAGGTTACAGAATGGATATCAGCGATCATGTTTTCATTTGAAAGATTTTTCACAAGCTGTCCTTTGATGTTATATACATCGACAGATACGTGTGTGGCTTCTTTCAGTGAGAAGCTGAAGGTCGTGGAATGAGCAAA
>JACNJG010000164.1:0-2230 GCA_014382685.1 Candidatus Cloacimonadota bacterium | reverse complement strand
AAACTTCATCAATTTAGATGATACCTATCAAAGAAGTTAACATTCCAAAATATTATCATTGTTGAAATCTTCATCTTAATATACAAGACCTCTCTATTTATCTTATTCGTGATTCATTAAATTTTAAAAAACTTCGTCAACTTTTTTTTTATCTTGATGAAATTAATTGCACATAAAATTTTTGGATATAATAATTTCAAGAAAAAGAGTTACATTATATGATAAGAGAAAATATTCGAAATTTCTGCATAATCGCACACATCGACCACGGGAAATCTACGCTTGCAGATAGATTTCTGGAGCTTACGCATACTGTAGAAAAACATACAGTTGACCAAATACTTGATGATATGGATCTTGAGCGGGAGCGTGGGATCACAATAAAAGCTCATCCTGTCAGAATGAATTATGAATTGAATGGAAAAAAATATATTCTGAATCTTATAGATACTCCCGGGCATGTTGACTTTTCCTATGAAGTATCCCGAAGTATTGCTTCGTGCGAGGGAGCCATCCTTCTCGTTGATGCCACGCAGGGAATCGAAGCACAAACCCTGAGCAATCTCTATATTGCGCTGGATTACGATCTGGAAATAATTCCTGTTATAAATAAAATTGATCTTCCCGCTGCAAACGTAGAACGAAGAAGGCATGAGCTGGCAAATCTACTTGGTGTGTTTGATGAAGAAGTTCTTGCAACAAGTGCAAAGGAAGGTATTGGTATAGAGGAAATCCTTGCAGAAGTTATTGAGAAAGTACCTCCTCCAAGTTCAGAAATCAAAGAAACAAGGGCGCTCATTTTTGATTCTCAATATAATCAATATCGCGGTGTTGTGGTTCATATTCGTCTTTTTGACGGATCGCTTGAGAGAGGTGATGAAATACTCTTGCACTCGACGAATAAGAAATATCAAATTGAAGATATCGGTTATTTTTCACTTAAGATGGAACCGTGCAAAAAACTCGAGTTCGGCGAAGTGGGATATATCATTGCAGGCATCAAAGGTGTGCGCGAAGCAAAGGTCGGTGATACTATCACACTGGCAGCAAATCCAGCCAAAATTGCGCTGCCGGATTTTAAAAACCCCAAGCCAATGGTATTCAGCGGTATCTATCCCCTTGACGGAGTCGACTATAACAATCTCAGGGATGCTCTTGCAAAATTCCAATTGAATGATACCTCGCTTGTTTACCAGCCGGAAAATTCTGCGATTTTGGGATTTGGCTTCCGCTGTGGATTCCTCGGTATGCTTCATCTGGAAATATTTAAGGAACGCATCAATCGAGAATATGATATTCCGATCATTTCAACCACTCCAAGCGTAGAATTCAAAATAAAACTCGATAATGACAAAGAAGTTCTCATTGATAATCCATCACAAATGCCCGATGAAGCCACTATTCATTATATCGAAGAGCCAATTATGACGTGCGAGATCCTTGTTCCCAGCGAGTATATCGGCAATATCATGCAGCTCGCTCAGGAGCGCCGTGGCATACAGAAGGATCTGGAATATATTGATGAGGATAGAGTAAGTATCAAATATGAATTCCCTCTTATTGAAATACTTTTTGATTTTTATGATAAACTCAAATCTGTAAGTCGCGGTTACGCATCTTTTGATTATGAATACAAGGAGCATAGAAGAGCGGATGTGGTAAAGGTTGATATTCTTGTGAATGGCGATCGTGTTGACTCGATGTCATTTATTACTCATCGGGATAAAGCATATTCGTGGGGAAAAAGTATTACAGAAGAACTTTCCAATATCATTCACCGTCATCTTTTCAAGATAGCGATACAGGCAGCGATCGGTGGAAAGATCATTGCAAGAAGTACGATAAATGCACTGCGAAAAAATGTGACTGCGAAATGTTATGGAGGGGATATTACACGTAAAAGAAAACTATTGGAGAAACAGAAAAAGGGCAAGAAGCGTATGAAGGAGATCGGGCAGGTCAGTATTCCTCAGGAAGCATTTCTCGCTGTGCTGAAAGCGGATAGAAGTTAGATCCAATTGTTTACTCACATATTTCGATTTTTCATTTGTTCTGAACTCGAGGACTTCGTCTCTCAAGTCCAGTCCCAATCGATCCCAAAACATTTAACTTATTTCAAATTCAAATATTCTTTTGCGGCTGAGATAAATTCTTTAGCTTTTATGATCATTGAGAGTGCTTCTTCTTTGCTTGCCTTTGAAACAGGGAAATAGTCGCTTTCACTTCTTGC
>JACNJG010000033.1 GCA_014382685.1 Candidatus Cloacimonadota bacterium | reverse complement strand
ACTCAAAAAGTAGGTAATAGGGATGAAGAATGGCAGATTTTTGTTATGATGAAGCGGATGACATCGTGATACCTGAATCTCAGGGTAAGTAACAGTATTATTGAATAAATTCAACAACAGTCATAAGTAACCCCGATGTTGTATTATCTATTATACCAATTAAGAGGTCTATCTATCACTGATTATTTCATTGACAAGTAAATATATTAGTCAAAAATTGCCCATATTACTTGAATCTAAGTTCAAAAAAAATATGGAGAAAAAATGACGTGGACTCTTAGAAAGAAAATATTTATTGGTTACGGTATTGCTTTCTTGCTGATGGTAATAGTAATCATTTGGTCGTTGTCGAATCTTGTCCAACTTGGCAGAGCTTCTGAAGCGATTCTCAAAGAGAATTATAAAAGTATACTCGCCGCAGAAAATATGATAGATGCCATAGAGCGTCAGGATAGTGCAATTTTATTACTTATTCTAAAATATACAGATGAGGCATCAATACAGTTTAGAGAAAATCAAAATCAATTCCTGCTCTGGTTAGGGAGGGCTCAAGATAATATTACAATTACAAACGAAGAACAAATCGTCAAAACGATCGAGCAAAATTATGACTCGTATTTAATAAATTTTAACAAACTTCAGCGAATTGTCCTCTCAGATTCTCATGATGCATCAGGATTTTATCATGAAAATGTATTACCTCATTTTGTTATTGTTCGCGATGAATGTATTCATCTCAGGGTGATTAATCAAGAAACAATGTTTGAAGCCAGCAATACTGCAAATGATATCGCCAAGAGAGCCATCTGGTCTATCATTGCTATAGGAGTAGCTTCGCTCGTTGCAGGTCTTGCCTTTAGTCTTATTTTGGTAAATCTAATTGTGAAACCTGTTCATCAAATAATTGAAGCGACCCGGAAACTTGCTGATGGTGAATACGATGTTCAGATCAAATGTAATACCACCGACGAACTGGGTATAATGTCAGAAGATTTCAATCAGATGATCAGAAAGCTAAAATTGTACCATGATTTGAATATTAAGCAAATTCTTAAGGAAAAGCAAAAAAGTGAAGCAATCATTCAGTCCATTGACGATGGTCTTATCATAATTAACGATGAACTAAAATTAGAAAATATAAACCCTGCAGCAGCAAAAATCTTTAATTTAGATGTAACTGATGCAAAAGACCTCCACCCACTGGAGATCATAAAGAATGAAAAACTATATAAAGAAATCAAAGATGTATTTGAAGGCAAGAATTTGAACAAGAAAGACGATTTGGAAGAAAAGATTTTTTCCTATGGAGATTCGGATAACCGACAGTATTATCTTTATTCAATTATTCCGGTTAAGGCCGGGAAAAAAAATGTTGAGCGTATGGTTGTGTTGCTGCTCAGGGATATCACATCATTGAAAGAACTGGATAAGCTCAAAAGCGAATTCATAATGGCAGCATCACATGAACTCAGAACTCCTCTCACAAGTATCGATATGAGTATCTCACTATTAAAAGAAAGATTACTCAAAGATCTGAACGAAAAAGATGCTGAACTTCTTATAGCAGCTAATGATGAGGTGAAAAGACTCAAGGCATTAGTGAGTGATCTACTTGATATTTCTAAAATTGAAGCGGGTAAGATGATTATGGATTTTGATAATGTAACGGTGAAGTTCATTTTTGAAAAAGCTACGGCAGTATTAATGAAACAAGCTGAGGAGAAATCTATTGAACTTTCTTTTCATATTCCCGATACCCCACTGCACATAAGAGCTGATGCAAACAAAATAACATGGGTACTCACGAATCTTATAGTTAATGCAATGCGATACACTACAAGAGTCGGTTCTGTCTCCATTTATGCAGAAAAGATTGGAACTAAGGTTCATATATCAGTTAATGATAAGGGCGCAGGAATTCCATATGAGTACCAATCAAGAATATTCGAAAAATTTGTACAAGTGAAGAACGACCGTTCTCCAGGTGGCAGCGGTCTTGGACTTGCTATATGCAGAGAGATCGTAAAAGCACATGGTGGAACTATTTGGGTAGATTCCGAGCCTGGTGAAGGGAGCACATTCACATTTACGGTTCCAATTTTTAAGAAAAAAAACCAGAAAGGATTAACATGAAAGAAAGAAAAGTTTTAATCGTTGATGATGAAAAAAATATTCGGATGACCCTGTCGCAAACATTAGCTGATATGGAGCTTAGTATTGAGACTGCTATAAACGGCGAAGAAGCTCTTGCAAAGTCTGAGGGTACAAAATTTGATATTCTTTTCCTTGACTTGAAAATGCCAGGTATGGACGGGATGGAAGTATTGAGACAGATAAAAGACTCACAACCAGACGTGAAAGTCATCATAATAACCGCTCATGGTTCTATTGAAATTGCGGTAGAAGCAATGAAGCTTGGAGCTGTTGATTTTCTGCAAAAACCATATACTCCAAATGAAATCAGAGAACTGGTTTCTACGATTATCAAGCGTGAATATCTCATCTCAAAAGAACCTCAGGATTATAGAACCTATGTTGAATATGCCAAAAAAAGTATAGCGGAGCGGCAATTTGATCTCGCTATTCAATATATTAAAAAAGCTATTGCAATGGATTATGATCACGCAGAAGCTTTCAATATCCTTGGTGCATTGTATGAAATTATGGGGGATATTGCTGAAGCACAGAAGAATTATCGTATTGCCCTCTCTATAGACCCGACATATGAGCCGGCAGAAAAAAATCTCTACCGTTCAACACGTTTAAGGTCAGGTGATTCAATAATCTTTAACAAGAACGAGTAAAATAAAGAAAAAATTATGGAAACAAATCAGAAATCTCTCTACATAATAATAATCGGATGTGGCAGACTGGGATCTCTTCTGGCAAATATGCTGAGCAAAGAAGGGCATAGTACCGTGATCATTGATAACAATATTCATTCCTTTGATGCACTGAATTCAACAGAATTTAGTGGTTTTCAGATCGAAGGTGATGCGACTGAACTTTCTGTTTTGAAAGAAGCAAAGATCGATAAAGCCGATATTCTCATCGGTGCAACACATGATGATAATATCAATATTATGATCGGACAGATAGCGAAGAGAGTATTTACTGTACCAAATGTACTGATTCGAATTCTTGATCAAAACAAAGAGCCATTGTTGCAAAAGATAGATATCAAATATGTATGCACAACAACTGAAATCGCATCAAAAATAATAGAACTTATTTAATCTAAAGGTAGCATTATGAATATCATTATTGTTGGAGGCGGGAAATTTGTATATTTCGTTGCCAAAAACTTTCAATCAAAAGGTCATCAGGTTACTATTATCAATAAGAGTCTTGATGAGTGCACTTGGTTATCACGTAAATTAAAAGGTATAGTCGTACACGGAGATGGAACCGATCCGGTGATTCTTAAGGACGCTAAAGCATCACAAATGGATGCAATACTTGCTGTAACTCCTCACGATCAGGATAATCTAATCATCTGCCAGATAGCCCAGCTCAATTTTCAAATTTCTAAAACCCTTGCCTATGTGAACGATCCTGACAATGAAGAGATTTTCCGAAAACTTGGGATTACAGCTGCTTTTTCTACAACTCATATGATATCCAATGTCATAGAACAAAGAACAGCTTATGATGACATAGTGGGTTTATCTTCAGTCGCTGGCGGGAAAGTTAATGTAACTGAATTGATAATTTCTAAGGACTTTCCTGTATGTGATAAGAGATTAGATGAGATCCAGTTATCTGATAATGGTCTTATCGCGTGTATTATAAGAGATGACAAACAGATCATACCACACGGAACAACAATCCTGAAAGAGGGAGATAACATAATTCTTATTTCGTTGCCCGAGAATCATGGTGAGATCATTAAAACTCTCATGGGTGATTCTGTATAAATTATGATCAATAAAAGATCAGCTTTGCACTCTTATGTTAATATCTTTCACTATACAGGATTGATATTACTTTTTTCAGCAATTACCATACTCACCCCGCTCATAAGTATTATTTTTTTTCCACAAGAAACAGTAAACATAACGGGGTTTATTCTACCAGCTATTGGGATGGCACTATTGGGAGCGATGTGCTGGTTCTTCATCAAACCAGAGTGTAGAGAACCCATGGATTTGCAACAAAGTCAGTTGGTTGTGGTTTTCAGTTGGATAATTGTATGTATTTTTTCAACAATCCCTTTCATTATTATTGAAAAGATGAGTTTTTTTCATGCTCTTTTTGAATCTGTAAGCGGGTGGACTACCACTGGGCTGACATTAATAAATGTAGAGCATAGCAGCCGATTAATTCTGTTATGGCGTAGTATTATGCAATTAGCAGGTGGTGCAGGTCTGGCAATAATAATGCTGGCAACGATTCTCGGTCCGCAAGCACCTACGCTAAGTGTTGCAGAAGGACGATCAGTCCAGCTCGTGCCACAGGTTAGAAGTTCAGCAAAGCTGGTTCTTGTCATTTATGGTTCATATATACTTGTGGGCATAACCGCATATGTTCTTGCAGGAATGGGGATATTTGATGCGGTCAATCACACCTTTACTGCGATATCCACAGGTGGATTTTCTACAAAGAGTGCAAGCATCGGATATTGGAATAGTTTGCCTATAGATGCTGTTACAATAGTACTCATGATGCTTGGAAGTCTTAATTTTCTTACGGTGTATTTATTATTCCACGGTAAGTTTAAGACACTGATTCATAATAGCGAAGTGAAAATTATGGCAGTGCTGATCCCGGTTTCCATTTTTCTGTTTTACTTTCTGGTTGGACAAAAGATATATCCTGTTGTGGCAGAACGTATTCGCATTACAATTTTTCAAATTATCTCTGCTTTAACCACAACCGGATTTACATCAACAACATACGCTCATTGGACTTCTTTCGCTTTTTTTATAACCATAATTCTTATGCTTATTGGTGGTGGAACGTGTTCCACGGCAGGCGGGATAAAGCAATACCGAATATATGTACTCATTAAATCAGCTATTTGGGAAATAAAGAAAATGTTCCTGCCCCAAAATGCCGTGATAGAGAATTACATATGGCAAGGTGAAAGAAAGGATTTTATCCAACATAATCAAATTAGACGGATCAGTTTATTCTTTTTTTTATATATAACGGTATTTGTAATTGGATCAGGTATAATTTGTGCGCATGGGTATAACGTAAAAGATTCATTATTTGAATTTACTTCTGCTTTGGGAACGGTCGGCTTATCGGTAGGAATAACTTCCACTCAAGCACCACCACTCGTTTTAGGAGTCGAAATCGCCGGAATGTTTCTTGGCAGATTAGAATTTATTGTAATATTTGTCACAATTATAAAGATAGTAAGAGATATTATTGGGAAACGTTAAGGGAGGAATTGTCGGGTATGAAATGTGATAATTTGTTTTAACTATTAGTATTTCTTACGCAGATCCGATTTCTTCCTTCTTCTTTTGCTTTGTAGAGCAATGCATCGACCTGTGCAATTAGGTCTTTTGGCGAGATATCCGATGTTGTTGATGTGATTCCGGCGCTGAAGGTAATGTGAATGGTTTTGTCATTATATGTAAATGAATGCTTTTCGCAGAGCTGGCGAAGACGTTCTGTCATTTCAAGTGCTTTCTTCTTGTCAGTATTTGGTA
>JACNJG010000098.1 GCA_014382685.1 Candidatus Cloacimonadota bacterium | reverse complement strand
GGTCAACACGGAAAGTAGGGGTATTATTGATGATCACACCACCTACCTGGAGTTCCTTGAATGCATATTTTATGTGCTTCAAATTATTTGTAAATACACCGGCTTGAAGTCCATAGACAGAATTATTTACCATCTCAACTGCACGCTTAAAATCCTTAAACGGAGTAAGTGTCACAACCGGTGCAAAAACCTCATTCTTCTCGACCTTCATATTGGGGCTGGTTTCTGTGAGGATCGTTGCTTCCAGTTTTGTACCTTCTCTTTTTCCTCCACACAAAATTTCTGCTCCCTGTTCAACCGCTTCATTGATCCAGTTTTCTGCTCGAATTGCTTCCTGTTCAGATATCATGCAATTGAGAAATGCTTCTTCATCGAGCGGGTGTCCGAGTTTAATATTTTTTGTTTTTTCTACAAATTTCTTTTTGAATTCTTCAAATATAGAATCATGTATGAATATCCGCTGAGTGTGAATACAAACCTGACCTGCATAGGCAAATCCGCCAATTATTGATTTCTCAAGGGCATCAGCGAGGTCGGCATCCTTATCAATAATAAGTCCTGAATTCCCGCCAAGCTCAAGGCATATCCGCTTCTTTCTGCACTGGTCTTTGAGCTTCCATCCAACAGGAGGGCTTCCGGTAAAGCTTATCATTTTGATTTCTTCACTTCTCACCGCATACATTATGGAAGGACCGGAACAGGGTAGTACAGACAACATACCGTCCGGGACATAATGTATGATGATCTCTGCAAGATTAAGCGATGAAATAGGGGCAAGTGAGGATGGCTTTATGATGATCGGATTGCCGACTGCAAGCGCAGGTGCAACCTTATGAGCAACAAGATTTAGCGGAAAATTAAAAGGAGTGATACCGAGGATCGGTCCGATGGGGAAACGTTTTACAAAAGCGTGAGCATGTGCTCCTTTTGGAACGCTATCCAGCCCGAAGAATTCTCCATCTATTCTCTTTGCTTCCTCTGCTGCGAGGGTGAAGGTTTGGATCGCTCTCTGCACTTCACCGTGGGCAAATGTAATATTTTTTCCGCATTCCAGAGCCAGTGTTTCTGCTAATGATTCTGATGCATTCTCAATATCCTTTGCAATTAAAAATAGAATTTCTGATCGTTCATAAGCAGGCATGTTTCGTGTAATTTCGAAGCATTTTATAGCTTTCTTTATCGCTTGCTGGATGTGGGTTTCATTTGCGATATATACAGTTCCGACAGGTATATTGTCGTGTGGACATGTAATTTCTTTTTTATCTTGAGTTTTAACTGCCGTGTTACCAATATAAAGCGGATATTCTTTATTCATTGCTGCCTTCTTTCGTTTGAAATTAAATAATGGGGCTTTTAACTGATGTCAAATATTTTAGATATAATCATGGATAACTTTGAGCTAATAGAGATAATGTAACCACGAAAATCACGAAATAACACGAAAGAATATAAGAATGTTTTGTTTAAATTGAGAATAGAAAAGTAATGCAAGATTCCAATCTTGCTTTTTCAACATCGGAGTGTTGAGTTACATATAATTTATTTTAATCTTATCAGTGTTTATCAGTACAATCTGCGGAAATCTGTGTGCTTTTTTCTGAATTTTTAAACAAAGTGAAGATATGGAATTTCTCTACTCTCTTCACTTTTCACCCCTCACTCTTCACTCAAATATCCATCTTCATTAATTCCAGATCTTTCTCAAAAAATGGGTAGGATATATTCTGCACTTCGAACAAACCTGCTTTCCTGTCCCAAAGTACATCCTTCACTATGGAAACCATTGTATCCCGATAGAGCTTTTTATCGGATTCAGAAACAGAATTTGGCTCTTTGTCTAATACAAGTTCTATCTTCCACAGTTTATCCATCTGCTCATTTCCGATAAGAAGGTGCTTTCGATAAATAATATGAACTGCTTTTTTATTGGGATGATACGCAATCTGATAATGATATTCTCTTTTGTTCGCCTTGATATTGTCATCAATAAAATATTGATTTTTTTGCAGATCATTTCGGCGCGAACACCCAAGTATAAACGCAACAACATCACTGATAGTATGATCTCTGCTGCTGACAAGAGTGAACATGTCTTTTTCAAGAATAGGGGAGTCATTTTTCAGATTTTCCAATGCAAGCTGAGCAATCTTATATCCGCCTGCTCCGCACAGGCACACATGACCTAAAAATGAGCAAACATCTTCAAAATGCAGCTCATAAGAGGATACACCCGGCTTGAATGAACCGGTGAATACACCGTGCGAATAGCTCAATATAAGAGGTGGAATTTCATATATGAAATCATAATTTGAATGCCATTTACTATTTATATTTTTCATGGAGCGAATGTTTTCAATATAGAATTTATGAGGCAAGAAATTAATATTATATGTACAATTCATGATCGCAATTTTCTTAACTCGGTTAAACCGAAATAAAAAAGAATTCACCACTCGTCTTCGCTGCGCTACGCCGTAGCAGGCAGAGAACACAGAGAACACCGAGAAAGGATAGAAAATGCTATTAAAAAGTTGAACAAATATTTAAATGGTATAAACATTTATCAATAAATGCTTTACAGAAATGGATAAAAATTATTAAAAAAAAATGTAATGGAATTAAAATTAAGCGACTAAGCGACTAATTAAAATTAAATTTATCATGTTATGTGCATGCATAGTTTATTTGCAATTATTAAACTTGACAAGGTTATGAGCACAAACTTTATGGCACTTCTTAATGAAAAGGTCATAAATATTGTTAGATAATCGAAGTTAAATTTTTAGGAGATAGAATGAATTCGACTTTTCAAAAATTCGAGGATATTAATCTTCGAAAGATAAAAGTGCCCAAAAAATTTGTGGGCATAGGATTAATTATTTTGGCGGCAATTATAATCCTATTAACCGGTTTATATACTGTAAATCCGGAAGAAGTAGGTGTTATCCAAAGATTCGGAAAATACCTTTCGACTACACAACCGGGGCTGCATTTCAAGATCCCGTTCGGTGTAGATAAGCTTACGAAAGTTAAAGTTAAACATGTATTTAAAGAAGAATTCGGGTTTAGAACAATACAAGCAGGTGTTCGTACTAAATACTCTACACAAAGTTTTAACAATGAAGCAATTATGCTTACAGGTGATCTGAATATTGCAGATGTTGAATGGATCGTTCAATACAGAATTAAGGATCCCGTAAAATATCTGTTCAATGTCAGGAATGTTGAAGAGACAATGCATGATGTATCGGAATCTGTGGTCCGTGAAGTTGTTGGAGACCGTAGCGTGGATGAGGTTATTGTGCTTAACAGGAAAGAGATCGCTGATAAGTCGCAGATAATGCTTCAAGAGCAGCTTGATATCTATAATGCCGGCTTGGAGATCGTTACGATAAACCTACAGAATGTAAATCCACCTAAAGCAGTTCAGCCGGCTTTTAATAATGTGAATTCAGCAAAACAGGAGAAAGAAAGGATCATTAATGAAGCGTGGGAAAAATATAATCAGGTGATCCCTGAAGCTGAAGGAAAATCGAAGAGAACAGTTGAAGAAGCTGAAGGATATGCGGTCAATAGAGTAAACAGAGCTAATGGTGATGCCAATCGCTTTATCCAGATGTATAATGAATATCGTTATTCCAAAACTGTAACCAGGAAAAGACTCTATCTGGAAATGATGGAAAAGGTACTTCCCAACGTTGAGAAGAAATACATTATTGATGATAAGCAGAGCAGTATATTGCCGCTACTGAATCTTGAACAAGGAGGAAAATAAGATGAAGAAATTACACATCATTCTAATTTTGATATCCGTGTTGGCGCTTATTGTATTATTCAATGCTTTTTATATTGTAGATGAAAGACAACAGGTGATCATCACCCAGTTCGGTAAGCCAATAGGTGAAGCGATTAAAGATGCCGGATTGCACATCAAGATCCCTTTTTTCCAGAAGGTACATTATTTTGATAAAAGGATACTGGAATGGGACGGTGATGCTAAGCAAATACCAACTTCAGATAAGCGATATATCTGGCTCGATACTTTTTCACGCTGGCAGATCGTAGATCCTTTGAAGTTTTATGAGACAACTCGTTATGAATACAATGCACATAGCAGACTGGATGACATTATAAGCGGAATAACACGTGACGTAATAAGCTCCAATAAATTGCTGGAAATTATAAGAAGTTCCAATAGAGAAATGGTATTTACTTCCGAGTATTCTGATAGTAAATTGGAAGATATTATCAAAGAAAAGATCATTAATGGACGTCAGGCAATTGCAGATTCCATCTTTGTGCTCGCAAAAGTTAAAGTTGCCGAGTATGGTATCAACCTGATAGATGTTCGTATAAAAAGATTGAATTATAATCAGGAAGTTCAGGTAAAAGTATTTGAAAGAATGATCTCGGAAAGGAATAAGATCGCTGCAAAATATCTGTCGGAAGGAAAGGGGAATTCTTCCGAGATATTGGGTAAAATGCAAAGAGAGCTGGATCAAATTCAATCGGAAGCTTATCGGAAAGCTCAAGAGATCAAAGGTAAAGCAGATGCTGCTGCTATCAATATCTATGCAAATGCATATAATAAAGATCCTGAATTTTATGAATTCCTGAAAACTCTGGAAACTTATGAAAAAACAATTGATAATAAAAATACTATCATCATGACCACTGACAGCGATTACTATAAATTTCTAAAGAAAATGGAGTAGATGAAAAGTAAACATCAAGATAAACGCAGTAAATAAAATCATAATTTGAATATTATTGTCTAATCCTATTTTTTTATGAGCGAATGTTTTCAATGATGAGTTATTGAGGTGAGAGATTAATATTTTTCATAGAATTTACACTTGAAATATTTTCATTAAATCTATATTTTATGGATCATTAGCAGGCAGTGTTTATTTGCAATTGTTAAACTTGACAAGGGTTTATGGGCACAAATTTTATGGCTCTACTTTATGAAAATATCATAAATATCGTTATATAAGCGCAGATATAATTTTTAGGAGACATAATGAAAACGACATTGCCAAAAGTCGATGAAATTAAGCATCATTGGTATGTGATAAATGCAGAAGATGTTGTGCTTGGCAGATTATCTACCAAGGTAGCAAGACTTCTCAGCGGAAAGCATAAACCGACCTACACTCCCTTCTTTGATATGGGAGATTTTGTAATAATACTGAATGCAGGAAAAGTGAAAGTTACAGGTCAAAAGGAATTAGAAAAGGAATATAAGCGATATTCAGGTTATCCAAGCGGACAGAGAGTTACTTCCTTCCAGCAGATGCGAGAGAAGAGACCCGAGAATATTGTATATCATTCAGTGAAAGGTATGCTTCCCAAAAATAAGCTTCGTGACAGAATGTTAAAACGGTTGAAAATTTATACCGGCAATGCACACAATCATCAGGCGCAAAAGCCAGAAGAAATTGAAATTTCTTAATTTTAGGAGAAATATATATGCAATATTTTGATGCAATTGGCAGACGTAAAAACGCTGTTGCACGTGTTCGATTATCCAAAGGAACCGGAAAAAGAATCATTAATAAGAAACTTATGAAGGATTATCTTAGCAGAGAAACTCTTGAGATGATCGTTGAAGAACCTTTCAAGCTTATTGACCAATCAGAGCGATTTGACATGAAGGTCAATGTGCGCGGTGGGGGACTTTCCGGACAAGCCGGTGCAATCCGCCTTGGCATCAGCAGAGCTCTATTGGAATACGATCCTGAATTACGTCCGATCTTGAAAAAAGAAGGACTGCTAACCCGCGATGCACGCGAGAAGGAACGCAGGAAATACGGACTTGCAAAAGCACGTAAGGCATATCAGTATTCAAAAAGATAAAAATATATTCAATAAATTAACTTCAGAGCTGCAAACGGTGTTCGACACATTCGAATATATGTAGTGTTGATGAAGTTAAAATAATAAACCGTTGGAGGACACGCATGAGTGTCGTTGAAATGAAAAGTCTTCTCGAGGCTGGTGTTCATTTTGGTCATCAAACTCGACGCTGGAATCCCAAGATGAAAAAGTATATCTTCATCAAAAGGAATGGGATTCACATCATTGATCTTAAACAAACCCTTGAAGCAATCAATCAAGCATACTACTTCATCAGAGAGCTTGCTGCAAAAGGCAAAAAAATCCTTTTTGTAGGTACAAAGAAGCAGGTTTCTGAAGGTATACAGAATGCTGCTGAAAAATGTGATGAGTTCTATATCAGTCATAGATGGTATGGCGGCACATTAACAAACCTGAAAACTATTCGAAAGAGCATCTCAAAACTCGATGAATTTGAAAAATTAAATGAGACTGGTGAGATCAATAAATTCACCAAACTAGAAGTGCTCAAAATGCAGAGAAAATATGATAAGATACTGAGCGCTCTTGGTGGAATTCGTGATATGGAAGAACCGCCGGCAGCATTATTTATTGCTGATATTTTGTATGAAACAAATGCAGTAAGCGAAGCGAAAAATCTTAATATTCCAATTGTTGCTATTGTTGACACTAATGCAAATCCCGATGGTATTGATTATGTTATTCCGGGTAATGATGACGCCATGAAATCTGTAAATCTTATTTGTGATATCATAGCAAATGCTGTCGTAGAAGGAAAGAGAATAGCTTCCGAAGGTGGAGATATCTCTGAATCTGAAGCAGAAGTGAAAGATGAAAAAGAAGAAGCGGTTGAAGTAGAAGAAGCAGAATTAGAAGTCAAAAAAGAGGGTGATGCTGTTATTGAAGTTATAGAAGAGACCGAAGTAGTTGAAAAGGTTGAAAAGCCAAAAGATGAGATTTCAAAGAAAGAAGAAAAGAAGCCAAAAAAGAATAAAAAAGAGCCAAAAAAAGATCCCGAAGATAAAAAAGAAAAACGTTTTGAATGTCCAGAATGCAGAAAAACCTTTTCATCAAAACGCGGCTTGAAGATCCATCTTGGATTGGTTCATCAAAAATAATATACGGAGTTATTATGGAAATTACAGCAAAACAGGTTAAAGAGTTAAGAGATAAAACAAATGTTGGTCTGATGGAATGCAAAAAAGCATTGGCAGAATCAAATGGGAACATTGATGAAGCAGTAAAGATCCTTCGTAAGAAAGGCATTGCAAAAGCTGAGAAGAAAGCAAGCAGAGATTCAAGCGAAGGCATCATTCATGCATATATTCATCCAGGCGCAAAATTAGGTGTACTGCTTGAACTGAGCTGTGAGACAGATTTCGTTGCACGAACTGACGACTTTAAGGAAATGGCAAATCAGATTGCAATGCACATTGCTGCCACCAACCCTATGGCGCTCTCTGAAGAAGATGTTGATCCTAAAATTATTGAAGACGAAAAAGAAATTTATAAAGAGCAAGCTCTTGCTGCAGGTAAACCGGAAAAGATAGTGGATAAGATCGTTGAAGGACGGCTAAAAAAATATTATACTGAGAATTGTCTGCTCGACCAACCACTTGTAATGGATGAAGACATCACGATCAAAGAGCTAATTTCCAATGCAGTATTAAAGTTAGGTGAAAAGATTACTATTAAAAGATTTGCGCGTTACCAAATAGGCATGTAACATGAGATACAAAAGAATCTTGCTAAAAATCAGTGGAGAAATACTCCAAGGGCAAAATTCCTTTGGTATTGAAAATGAAGCTGTAACGCGGATTGTTAAAGAGCTTGTCGATCTTCACACAAAGGGATTGGAACTCGGCATTGTAACTGGTGGTGGTAATTTTTTCCGTGGAGCCACATCTGCGATCGAGGGTATGAGACGTCCTGAAGCTGATGCTATCGGTATGCTTGCCACTGTACAAAATGCAATAGTGCTTCATGAAAAATTACGTGAATACCACGTACTCTCTGAAATATTTACTGCAAAACCTGTCGCATCGATCGGTACTTGTTTCTCATCGGAAAGTGCTCAGGCAGCACTTCGAGCAGGGAAAGTCGGTCTGTATGCAGGCGGCACGGGAAATCCTTATTTCACTACAGATACAGCAGCAGTTCTACGAGCTCTTGAAATCGAAGCAGATATCCTGTTAAAAGGAACAAAGGTTGATGGTGTCTATGATAGAGATCCTGTAAAATATCCCGATGCAACTCTTTTCAATACAATATCTTACGCTGATTATATTGAATTAAATCTCAAAGTTATGGATCTCACTGCCATTTCACTGGCAAAAAATAATCATTTGAAAATTAAAGTATTTAATATCAAAGAACTCGGAAATATCTCCAAAGCTGTTTTTGAAGATAATTTTGGAAGTATCATAGAGTAGCACATTGACGGATAGGTTGTTAAATCCGGTATGTAGTATGAATAGTGATGCAACACCGGAGGATAACAAGAGGAACAAGAGGAGTTAATAATGCAAGAATTAGAATCGATCTACAAAGACACTCGCGACAAAATGGATAAAACCATTGAAGCGCTTCGAAAAGAACTCATGAAAATTCGAACTGGCAAAGCGAATATTTCACTTCTTGATGATATCACAGTTGATTATTATGGACAGCCCTCTCCTCTCAATCATGTGGGAACGATTTCTGTGCCCGAAGCCAGATTGATCCTTGTAAATCCGTGGGAAAAGAACATGCTGCAAATTATCGAAAAAGCAATACTTGCTTCTGATCTCGGCATCACGCCGCAAAATGATGGCAATGTGATCCGGCTTGCTTTTCCACCTCTTACTGAAGATAGAAGGAAAGAGCTTGCCAAATTAGTGAAGAAGCATGGAGAAGAGGCAAAGATATCAGTTCGAAATATACGAAGAACTGCTAATGATGATATCAAAAAACTCGAAAAAGACAGCATCATCTCTGAAGATAATTCCAAAGATGGTCTGGATGAAATTCAGGAAATTACTGATGAATTTACCAAAAAGATAGACGAAATCGTCGATCATAAAGAAAAAGAAATAATGGAGATATAAAGTATTATGAGCTTTATCATCACCTCTGATTGTATTAAATGTGGCGCCTGTATAGAAGTATGCCCGGAAAAAGCAATAGTCGAAGACGACACACAATACATAATCACCGATGATTGCATAGAGTGCGGACTGTGCATGAAAGAATGCCCTCTCGATGCCATCAAAGGTAACAATAATAAAAAATAATACTATGAACTTTGAAAATAAGTGCACTATCGACAGGCGAACAAATGCCATAATCGGACTGGTCGTTTTTCTGTCTGTTTTTATTATCTATTATATCACAAAACCTGTATCACTATCATTTTGGGATTGCGGCGAATATATTGCCTGCAGCTCAATTCTTGGAGTTCCACATCCCCCGGGAAATCCATTTTATATCTTACTTGGGAAATTCTTTACTCTACTTCCGATAGGACTTTCACATGCTCAGGCAGTAAGTCTGCTTTCAATTTTCTTTAGCTGTTTCGCCTCTCTTTTTGTCTATCTCTCTATTGTTAAGCTTGTTGCAATCTGGGAAGCCAAGCAGTTCTATGCCTATCTTGCAGGAGTTTTTGGAGCGCTCTTTATCGCTTTTTCACAAGAATTCTGGTTAAATGCGATCGAAGCTGAAGTCTATGGAGGATTATCATTCTTCATTGCACTTGTAATATGGCTCACGCTCATCTGGACTGAAAAACAAAAGAATTTCAACCATCAGAATATATTACTGCTCATCGTGTATCTTTTCTTTCTCGGATTCAGCGTACACCAGACCACGTTGCAAATCGCACCGGCAGTACTGCTGATCGTAGTTCTTCCATTATTGAAATTTGATAAAAATTTCTATAAGAAACTTGCGATCTTCGTGGTCATAGGACTTGCTCTTTACTATATTTTCTATCTTATAGGAACCGGATTCGGGCAGGGCAGTCTTGGAAAATATATCTTTGCACTTTTTGTTATAGGTGTGCTGATATATTACCTTAGAGATTACGTGCAGCCGCAAGTGTGGTTCTTTGCATTGTTAATGGTCATTCTCGGGCTGAGCACACACCTCATTCTCCCGATACGTGCAGCAGCAGATCCTTTTATTAATGAAGGTGATCCTTCTACTCTGCAGCGGTTCATGGATTATGTCTTCAGGAAACAGTATGGACCTACCAGTTTCACTATACGGCGTGCTCCCATCTTCATGCAGCTCGACTTTCATTTCCTCAGGTATTTTAGCTGGCAGTTCTTTGATGCTCAGGTCATCAGTAATTTCCTGAATGTGTCAAGACAGTTTATACATACGATTTTTCAATTTATTGTTGTTGCACTTGGTTTGACAGGTTTTTACTATCAATTCAAAAAAAGCAAGCGCTCATTCATTTACCTCGCATCATTTTTCATCATGGCAAGTATTGCAATGATACTTGTGATGAATCTCTCATCTGCAGAAGTGCGTGACAGACCATACTTTTTCATCACTGCTTATATGCTTTGGACATTCTGGATGGGCATAGGGGTAATGGGAATTGTTAAATATTTTAGAAATGAAACAAATATATTAAAAATTTCTGTTCGATTAAGAGTTATCATACCGACATTTTGCAGAAAAGGTAAACCTAATTTTTATTATTCAGTAATATTACTTTTTATTAGTATTGTTACTCTTTTCTATATTTTATCTGTTCGATTTAACGATCCCTTTAACCTTCCATCCTATTATATTTCACCAGCTATGTTGATTTATTCTTGTTTAGGTTTGTTTGCATCAATAGGTTTATCATATCCCAGAAAAGTTGCAAAAGTCATATCAACAGCTTTTGTCTTATTATTTATTTTATTAGTTGCACTGAATACTTATTCTCATTATCATAAAAATGACAGAAGTCAGGAACTCCTCTCGCTCGAGTACGGAACCAATTTCTTAAATGGACTTGATAAAAATGCCATCATTTTCACGAATGGAGATAATGATACTTTCCCATTGTGGTATGCACAGGCAGTTTATGATCCTAATGCAGAAGAATATTTTCTTGAGGAAGATACACTTCTATTCGGAGAGATCAAAGGATTCTCAATTTCAGATAAGGAAGAAATCCCAAAACGAACTCAGATCAAATTGAATGAGGCATATTTGGCAAAGAAGGACCTTGGTGGAATTCGTAAGGATGTTTCTGTTGCAAATTTGAGTCTTCTCAACACACCTTGGTACATAAAACAGCTTCGTGATTTTGAAGGTATTGAGATCAATTTATCTGATAAACAGATTGATGCGCTTCATCCTATCCAGCTTGCAAACGAAGCGAACTTCAGGGTCGAAGATATCAAACTCACTTTTCCAAAAGACAAGCAGCTCTTCGTCAAAGATCAGATGGTTTTGCAGATCATAAAAGATAACTACGGTAAACGCCCGATATACTTTGCAGTCACAGTTGCAGACCGCGTTGATTTCGATAAAAATCTTCAAAGTGAGGGTATGGCGGACAGACTTGTATCAACAAAAGCAAAATATCAGATAAATGCACCTCGACTTAATCATAATATTGAAAATGTCTTTGATTATAATTCCATTTACAATGAAGATTTGTATAAAGACGAAAACATGAAGCGCCTTATAAATAATTACGGTGCGGATTTCATGCGGATGTCCACAACCTTCTATCAGAATGAAGATTACGAGAATGCAGTCAAGTATCTCAAGAAGGCAATGGATTTTGTGCATGAGAAGGATAGATATCTGCCGAGTCTTGCAAATCTGTATTACGAGATGGGATTGTACGACAGCGCCTTGAGCGTGATCGAACCCCTCGTGCAAAAGAGTCCTGAAGATCCTCAACTCGTGTATCTTGAAATTGAATTTCTTGTGAAAAATGAGGATATTGTAACTGCCCTTACCACTCTGGAAGATTTTATTATGAAACATACTGATCAGCAATATTTCCTAAACCGCTATTTGAACATTATAAGGAGCAATCCCGATTATGCCGAAAGAGCAGTTGGCTACATGGATGAACTGGTAAAACAGAATCCGAAAAATAAATCATTCCAGCAGTTTAAGATACAGATTGAAGATATTAACAAGAAATAGTAAGGATTGAATAAATAGAATAATTTGCTATAAATATTGACGTAAAACCCAGTTGAAAATAACTGGGTTTTCAATTAATAAGAAGTTAAAGTTAATATGATTAAAAAAATTCTAACAAAAATGTTCGGAACTCAGTTCGACCGTGAAGTGAAAAAAATCCAACCCGTTGTGGATGAGATAAATCGCATATACGAAGGACTTTCCACTCTTTCTGAGGAGGAGTTCAAGCATAAGACAATTGAATTCAAAGAGAAAATTCAGGATCGGATCGATAAGAAGCAGCAGTTAGTTGATGAACTTGAAATGCAATATGATGAGACTTCTGACGATAATGAGAAAGATCGGATCGGTTTCCAGATCGATGATGCAAAGAAAGACCTCGATGAGGAAACCAAGAACGTTCTTGAGGAAATTCTTCCTGATGCCTTTGCTGTGATAAAAGAAACCTGCAGACGCCTCGTTGGTACCTCATGGTCGGTTCGCGGACGTGAAACAAGTTGGAATATGATACCTTATGATGTTCAGCTCGTTGGTGCGATCGCCCTGCATAAGGGAATGGTCACAGAGATGAAAACCGGTGAAGGAAAAACACTTGCTGCGACCATGCCTCTCTATCTGAACGCACTTGTGGGTAAGGGATCACATCTTATTACTGTAAATGATTATCTTGCTCAACGTGACGCAGAATGGATGGGGCAGATCTACAAATATCACGGCTTGACTGTCGGTTGTATTTATGGTGAGCAGGAACCATCTGTGCGTAGAGAGCAATATGCTGCTGATATCACATACGGCACAAATAATGAGTTCGGCTTTGATTATTTGAGAGATAATATGGCTGTGAGTCCTGAAGGTCTTGTGCAACGTGAACATCATTACTGTATCGTTGACGAAGCAGACAGTGTGCTTATCGACGAAGCAAGAACTCCACTTATTATTTCGGGCACAGTCGAGCACTCGAAAAATTATTTCAGGGAACTCAATCCACAGATCAGGAAATTAGTGATCAAGCAGCAACGGTTGGTGAACGAGCTTCTCTCCGAGATAAATACAATGATCGAGAATGGGACTGTACAGGAAAATGAATTTGAATTCGGGAAGAAAATGCTCACAGTAAAGCGTGCAGCTCCCAAGTCCAAGAGATTTTTAAAATTATTGAAAGACGGACCCTATCAGAAGATGATGAATGAGGTCGAGGGACAGTATCTGCGGGAGAAGCAGCTTCATAAGATCGATGAGCAGCTTTACTATGCGATAGATGAAGGACAGCGCAGTGCGGATCTTAATGAGATGGGGCAGGATGAACTTTCTAAATATGATAGTTCACTTTTTGTCATGCCGGACCTCGATGAAGAGATCGAAAAAATAAATAATAATGAATCCCTGGATCCAGCCGCAAAGCAAGCAGAGAAACAGAAGGTTCAGGAAGATTTTTTAGAAAAGAATGAAAAGCTTCATAATATCAAACAAATGCTGCTCGCATATTCACTTTTTGAAAAAGATGTGGAATATATTGTAACAGATAACCGTGTTGTTATTGTGGATCAGTTTACCGGACGTATCATGCCAGGCAGACGCTTTAGTGAAGGACTCCATCAGGCGCTGGAATCAAAGGAGAATGTTCAGATACAAAAAGCTACGCAAACGCTTGCAACCATTACGCTTCAGAACTATTTCCGCATGTACACAAAACTCGCAGGTATGACGGGTACAGCCATCACAGAACAGGTTGAGTTTGAAGAAATTTATAAACTTCCCGTGATTGAAATTCCTACAAATGAACCGATACGCCGCATCGATTATGATGATCTGATCTACAGAACTAAGAAGGAGAAATACGAAGCGCTCACCGATGAAATTGAAGAGATGTATCAAAAGCGCAGACCTGTACTCGTAGGAACGATATCCGTTGAAGTTTCTGAGATCATAAGCCGATTGCTGAAAAGAAAGAATGTTCCTCATGAAGTGCTTAACGCAAAATATCATGAGAAAGAAGCCGAGATCGTTGCCTATGCCGGTATGCCCGGCGCTATAACTATTGCCACGAATATGGCAGGTCGAGGAACGGATATTAAACTTGGCAAAGATGTCGTCCGATGCGATACCTGTATCGTTGATTGTGTCGGAGATTGTGAGAATGCCGGAAGTAATAAACCGACTCCTGACCATAACTGCAAGGAAAAAATGCCATGCGGTTTGTATATCATTGGAACCGAGCGTCACGAAAGCAGGCGAATCGACAGGCAGTTACGTGGACGTAGCGGACGTCAGGGTGATCCGGGTTCATCAAAGTTCTTTCTTTCTCTCGAAGATGACCTGATGAGAATTTTCGGTTCGGATAGAATTGCAGGTTTGATGTCCCGAATGGGGCTCGAAGAAGGCGATGCAATAAAGCATCCGTGGATGACCAAAGCAGTCGAAAATGCACAGAAAAAAGTGGAAGGTCATAACTTCGAGATACGCAAGCAACTCATCAAATATGACGATGTCATGAACCAGCAAAGAGAAGTTATATACTCATATAGAAGAAAAGTACTGAGGGGTTTGAACCTTCGGGATGAAATTCTGGAAATGCTTGATGATACGATAAATAGCAAAGTTTCCTCATTTATTGGTTCAACTGAATATGAAGAGAATTGGCCTCTTGAAGATATTATTGGTTGGTTCGAAAATGAGCTTGGGGTCAAACTAAATATTTCTCTTGAACTCGGCTCAATTAGGAACCAGGAAGATCTGATCGACACTCTTTATGAGCAGTTGACCAAAGCTTATGCAAAAAAAGAAAAACATTTTGAAGAAGAGCAAAGAAAACTGGAGCGATACTCTCTTTTGAAAGTTGTGGATGAGCAGTGGAAAGATCATTTATATGAAATGGATCGTTTGAAAGAGGGGATCGGTTTGCGTGCCTATGGACAGAGAGATCCGCTTATTGAATATAAAAAAGAAAGTTTTGAACTCTTCCTGAATTTGATCGATACTATTAAAGAAAAAGTGATAAAAAATGTCTTTACACTTTATCCTGCGCTCTACTATCAAGTGCAAGACAGGGTGAAGGACATGCAGCTCTCTCATAAAGAAAGAAATGCATTTGATCATGTTGCTTCCCGGGCTGAGGACCAAAGAGAACGAATGCAGAACATACCGCAGGGACAACCTCAACAGCAACCGGAAGAACCAAAGCGTCAACCTATGAGAAGAGATACAGAAAAAGTGGGGAGAAATGACCCATGTCCATGTGGAAGTGGAAAAAAATATAAGCATTGCTGCGGACAGAAAGGATAAATAGGAAAGTAGTTATGGCAAAGAATTTACTCATCGTAGAATCACCGACAAAATCAAAAACAATTAGCCAATACCTTGGAAAAGATTTTAATATTCTTGCTTCGATGGGGCATATTCGTGATCTGCCCCAAAAGGAATTCGGCATAAATCTGAAAGATAATTTCAAACCTACCTATGTGCTCGATCCTAAAAAATCCAAAGTAGTGAATAATATCAAAAAAGCTGCAAAAGAGAGCGACAATATCTATCTCGCTTCTGATAATGACCGTGAAGGTGAAGCAATTGCCTGGCACCTTAAGGAGATATTGAAAAATATTATTCCTGAAAAGGATATTTATAGGATCGTTTTTAACGAGATCACTCGTGAAGCGATCATTGAAGCAATTGAGAATCCTACTCACGTTGACGAGAACAAAGTCGATGCGCAGCAGACACGCAGGATTCTTGATAGGATCGTTGGATACAAAGCAAGCCCAATCTTATGGAAGGTTATCACGAAAAACCTTTCCGCAGGTAGAGTGCAGACCGTTGCTCTGCGCCTTATTTGCGAGCGAGAACAAGAGATCAGGGATTTCGTACCCCAGGAATACTGGTCAATTGAAGCTGATTTGAAGAAGGATATCGAATTCAAAGCTCAACTGAAAAAATACGCTGATAAAGTCATAAAGCTGAATACAAAAGAGGAAGCTGAAGAGATATTTGAGAAGCTCGAAAACGCTGATTATATCGTAAAGGATGTGAAGAAAGAAAAGAAATCAATTGCTCCTTTTCCTCCATTCATAACAAGCACTTTGCAGCAGGAAGCATCAAAATTACTGGGATTCTCGATCAAGAAGACTATGCAGATCGCACAACAGCTTTACGAAGGTGTGACCATTCATGGGCGAAATACGGGTCTTATTTCCTATATGAGAACTGATTCTGTGCGAATCTCGGATAAAGCAAATTTCCAAGTTAGAAAATATGTTAAAGATTCCTTTCCTGAAGAATATCTGAATTCATATATTCGTAAATACAAAAATAAAAATAAAGCCCAAGATGCTCATGAGGCGATCCGCCCAACAAATTCTTTCACAACACCGGATTCTATCAAAGAATTTCTCTCAAAAGACCAGTATAAGCTTTACAATCTCATCTGGAAGAGGTTTGTTGCTACACAATTTTCCAATGTGCAATTGGAAAATATCACTGCACAGATTCAGGCGGAAAATGGCTTGTTTGAATCTCAGGCAGGCAAAATTCTTTTTGATGGATTTTTAAAAGTCTATCCTCATGTGCCAATCAAAAATCTTAAAGATACCTTTCCTGAACTTACCAAAAATGATGAAGTCGAGTTGCTGAAACTTAATAAAGAACAGCACTTTACTAAACCACTTGCACGCTACACAGAAGCTTCGCTTGTTCGAAAACTCGAACAGGAAGGTATTGGACGTCCAAGTACTTATGCGCCAATTATTTCTACCATTCTACAGAGAAAATATGTAACACTTCAGAAAAAGAAATTTTTCACAACAGAACTTGGAGAAACAGTTGAAAAATTCCTGATCGATAAATTTGAAGATTTTTTTAATGTGAAATTTACAGCAGCGATGGAGAACAAGCTCGATAATATCGAGAATGGGGAATTGAACTGGGTAGAAATACTTGAAAAATATTATGATAATTTCATCAGTCATATCGATAAGATAGATATTTCAAAAGAGAAAAAGAAATACGAGCAGAAAACTGATATCGTATGTGATAAATGTGGTGCTCCGATGATCATAAAATTTGGGAAATACGGCAAATTCCTTGCCTGTTCCGCTTTCCCGAAATGTAAAAACGTGAAATCTCTTGATGAGAATGAGAAGATCGTTGAACAGGAAACCGGTGAAAAATGTCCCAAATGCGGAGGCGGGATACTTCTAAAGAATGGCAAATTCGGTAAATTTTATGCTTGCGAGAATTATCCTAAATGTAAATTTACCAAACCTTTTACTATTGGTGTAAAATGCCCTCAATGCGGCGGAGAGCTGATTGAAAGAAAGGGCAAAAAGAATAAGATTTATTACACATGTTCCAATTATCCAAAATGTAAATTCATCACTAATAAAAAACCCGTTGCTATTAAGTGTCCTGATTGTGGCGCAGAATCCATGTTTGAAAAACCGACACGAAAAAAGATGAAAATCCTTGTCTGTGAAAAATGCGGAAAAGAACTCGCACAATGAAATATTCTGAAGTTTTAGTCTCAGGGATCAAAAGCATTTTATCTCATAAGTTGCGCTCCTTCCTGACATTAGCAGGTATTATGATCGGCGTGGCAGCAGTGACCACAATGTTCTCCTCAGTTGAAGCAATGAAAAATCTTATTGAGGAAACGATCAGTTCTCTCGGCTATGACAATGTGATCGTGCTCTACTCAAAATATCCTGATACCGGTACTGACAAATTGAAAAAATATAAAACCGTAAAACGTTTTCAGCAAATCAATTACGGTGATTTCGAAGCACTTCGGGATAGACTTGAAAATATAGAATATATCTATCCCACTATTGATGACCAACGAAATACGATCATAAATGGAAAGAAAAGCCAGATCCGTTTGAAGGGTGTTCAAAACATTTTCTTCACAGAAAAGAATTATTATTTTGCAGAAGGAAGGGAATTCAATACTATTGAATCACAAAACGGTGAGAATGTCTGTGTGCTGGGACAAGCTATGAGCACTAAGCTTTTTCCCAATGATGATGCGGTCGGTCAATATATTTCAATAGGGGATATTCGATTGAAAGTCATTGGAATCATTGATTATGAATCCGCTGAGAGCGGTTTTGCTAAAGCGAATGAGTGGGAAAGAAGACTCGCACTCGAGTCTTGCTATATCCCTTCAAAATTCGCAGCGAAATATCTTCGTCCAACGATGAATATCGATGTTATATGGATAAAAGCAACTGATGCTGATCTTGTAGGAGATGTATATAATTCCGCAGTTCAGATATTGCGTTCACGTCATAATATGGCGGATGATGTAGGCATGAGGGACATCAGTGCGGATATGCTCGAGGTGAGGCAGCAGGTGAATGAATTTTTGAAGAATTGGAATATCATTCTGCTTGCAATTTCCAGCATCTCGCTTTTTACAGGTGGAATCGGGCTTTTTAGTATTTTGCTCATTTCTATTACAGAACGCATGAAAGAGATCGGTATTCGAAAGAGTGTCGGTGCAAAGAATAGAGACATTTTTTACTACTTTCTTTTTGAATCGATCATTCTTGCTCTCATCGGTGGTCTTGTGGGCTCCGGTTTAGCCCTGTTACTGATAGGAGCGCTGAGCAATGCATTGAAAGTCGATGTTTCATTCCCAATTATTGGTATTAGTGTTGGTTTATCTTTTGCCATTATCGTGGGTTTGGTTTCTGGATTTTACCCCGCATACAAAGCGTCAAAAATAGATCCAATCAAAGCAATTTTTTATACGGAGTAATACGATATAGTGATAACAATTATTGCAATACTTTTTCTGATTGGCATATTGGTTTTTGTTCATGAACTCGGGCATTTCATTGTAGCCCGGCTCAATCATGTCAAAGTTGAGAAATTCTCATTTGGCTTTGGACCAAAACTTCTTTCATGGACTATTGGAGAAACCGAGTACAGAATATCACTCATACCGCTGGGCGGGTATGTTAAAATGTTGGGTGAGAATCCTGATGAAGCATCCAACGAGGAAATTCTTGATAAGAGGAGTTTCAAGCAGAAGCAATGGTGGCAGAAAGCTTTGATCGCTTTTGGAGGACCATTTGCCAATTTCATATTCGCGATACTTATCCTTGCGCTTACATACATCATCGGAATAAAAATCTATGACATTGCCCCTGTGGTAGGCAGAATTTCCGAAGAAGCGTACACGACAATCCCCCTTGAAAGCGAAGATAGGATAATAAGTATCGATGGAGTTCCGGTTACTGGCTGGACTTCAATTATTCAGGAATGGATACAGAAGTCCCCGGATAGAAGGCAAATCTCATTCATTCGTGCGAATGATACTCTTTTTGTTGAAACTGAGAATTTTTCCTATGAGCTTTGGCTTTCAGACATCAAACCATATGTACCTGCAATAATTGGAGATGTCTATTACGGATTACCAGCGTACCAGGCAGGTATGAAAAAGGGTGATACTATTGTTCGGATCGAAGATACGGAAATTCATGATTGGTATGACCTGCAGGAAGTCATTAAAAATAATGCGGATCGTCCTTTGCATTTTGTAGTGCAAAGAGGTGGTGAACTGCTGGAAATGGATATCACACCTCAAATAAATATCGAACTTGATGAAAATTCCGGAATTATCGGAATCTCTCAAATTCTGGAACAGGAATATATTGAGAGTTTCTCTGTTCCAAAATCATTTAAATATGCATTTCTTACAACAATTGACATAATTGGTCGATATTACAGTGGATTATTTAAACTTGTTAAACATCCTTCTCAAGTTGGCAAAAGTGTCGGTGGTCCTATAATGATCGCTTCTCTGACGAGCCAGCAGGTGAAAGAAGGCATAAGTGCTTATCTCTCATTCCTTGCAATGATCAGCATTATTCTTATGATCGTCAACCTGCTCCCAATTCCTGTTCTTGATGGCGGTATGATTATCTTCTCGATCATTGAAGGTATAAAAGGCAAGCCGCTTAAATTAAACACACAAGCAGTCCTTCAACGCATAGGTGTAGGAGTTTTACTGTTTATCATGATTTTTGCCTTCTATAATGATATTTCGAGGTTTATGGGGCGATATTTCTCCTTGAGGAGCACCAATACCCCAACAAGCATTGAAAAACCTCAATAGAATGAGTTCTTTGAAGAATTAAGCAGATTAATTGGAAACAACATCCAATATCCAACCCCAGTGTAATAAAAAAGAAGATTACACGGGGCAGGCATGGAATTTCCAATGATGAAGGAAAAAAGAAATGAGTGAAAAAGAAAATAATAGAGAAAATAATCAAAAGAAGTTCGATTTGCAGGAACATCTTATTGATTATGCAGCAATATTCTGGTTACTAAATCCCAGCTTAGTAACTAACACAAATTTCAGTCTGTCAGCTGACGAATACAGCAAAAAACAAAAATGAGCGATAGAACCAAAAATATCTCCGCTGACAGTATGGCACACCTTGATAAATGGATATTGGATATTCCGTGTTCGATATTGGAAATTCATAGTTTTTATGTTTAGTATATCGACCAACTTGAAAATAAAAGGAACCATAGAATGAGTTTCAAGTTTTCAGTTCATACTCAGGATACGATCACTTCAGCTCGTACAGGAGAGCTTACACTTCCTCATGGAACAATCAAAACTCCGGTATTTATGCCTGTAGGCACACTCGGCTCAGTAAAAGCAACTTCACCTGAGGAATTAGAGAACATCGGATTTGATATAATTCTTGGAAATACCTATCATTTATATCTTCGCCCTGGAGATGAACTCATAAAAAAAGCAGGGGGACTCCACTCTTTTATCAACTGGGACAGGAATATGCTTACAGATAGCGGCGGTTTCCAGGTTATGAGCTTGCAGCAGTTCAGGAAGATAACGGAACAGGGCATCGAATTTCAATCGCACATTGACGGCAGTTATCATCTTTTCAGTCCAGAGCGGGTAATGGAGATCGAGCACAATCTTGGTGCTGATATAATTATGGTGCTTGATGAGTGTGCTCCCCATCCATGTACAAAGGAATACGCAAAGGAATCCGCAGAGATGTCTGTTCGCTGGGCAAAACGCTGCAAGATCAAGCATGAGCAGCTCGGTGGAGAGCAATCCCTATTTGGAATAGTGCAGGGAAGTATTTATGATGACCTGCGAGAAGAGAACGCAAAAGAACTTATCAGCATTGATTTTCCCGGCTATGCAATTGGAGGTTTAGCTGTGGGTGAAAATAAGGAGGACATGCTACGAATTGTTAACCTGATGGATAGGGTTCTGCCAAAAAATAGACCTCGCTACCTAATGGGTGTGGGAACACCACTCGATCTGCTTGAGAATATCGAGCACGGGGTGGATATGTTTGATTGTGTGATGCCCACGCGTCATGCACGAAATGGGCAGGCATTTACCAGAGATGGCAGACTTACAGTACAAAATGGTAAATATAAAGAAGATTTCCACCCGCTTCAGGATGATTGCGATTGCTATGCATGCAGAAATTTCTCTCGCGCCTATATACGCCATCTCATCAATGTGAAAGAGATACTTGGTGTCCGATTAACGACAATACATAACTTGACATTTTATAATACTCTGATCAAAGAAATAAGAGAAGCCATTAACAGTGGCACTTTCTCGGAATATAAAAACAATTTTATCGAACGCTACACACGTTCCGATGATGTCCAAAATATATAATTATTAAAATGAGTACGAAGAAGTCATTTAAAACCATAGAGCTCAACTTCTCACATATATGAAACTTTTAAATATAAATAGAAGATTGTTGATTAACTTTAATGTTATCTGAAATTTTGCATAAAGAGTTAAAATATGAATAGAACAGAACTTGGTTCAAAGACTGCAAAAGGTGGATTTGAAAATGAAAAAGCTATTTGTAAAAAGTTTAACGTCTGGAAAAAGGATAAAGAATCTCAACAATGGCTTAAAATTATGGGCTACAATATTAAAAAACTTGATTCTGTAAAAGCGATTCAAGTTCCTACGAGAATAAAAAAAAGTGATTTAAGTAAGTTTGGAGTTAGTGAAGAAGAATATGAGCAGTTTGTGAGATTTAAAAAAGCAGATGCTCAGATAAGAATTATCATAAAGATTGGAAATATACTTAAAATTGAAAATCTATCGCTTAAAAAAGCAAATTCTGACACTGACTATAATCAAATTGACAAAAGAACTGTTGACTTTTATCAGGAAATGTGGAGATTTGACAATGAAATAACACTGTGGTTAAAACTTTTTACTGGTGAAATTATTCCTAAAAGTCAGAAAAAGTTAATTGGTAAAATAAAACCGAAAGACAAGAGAAGGTTGTTTCTAACTGAAATGCCCGAAGTAATTCAAAAGAAAATAATTCAGTTTTTCAAAGAGAACAAAATCCTTGTAGTAAGCGATATTATTAAAGGCAGAGGTGGATTGTCTGCCGGCTGGATGTTAGTTACAAAACTCAATAAACAAGAAAAGACCACGACTTGGACACTAAAAAACATAAATACCGTAATGAATTTTTTTGGATCTGATGATGTTGAAATTTCACCAAGAGGGAGTTTACATATTGGAAAAATCACTATGCAAAGAAAAGGTGGAACTCCGGATCCTACAAAATTACAATTTAAGATAAAACCCTGTCAGTTATTCAATCTGGGAGAATAAGAATGGAAATAAATAAAGTATATTTAGGCGATTGCATAGAGATTATGAGAACATTGCCAGACAAATCGGTAGATTTAGTATTTGCAGATCCACCTTTTAATATTGGAATAAAATATGATGTTCATAATGATAATATGCCTTTTGAAGACTACTATAACTGGTCAGAAAAATGGATAAAGGAAACATATAGATTGCTTAAAAATAACGGAACAATATACATTGCAATTGGCGATGAGTTCGCAGCAGAGATAAATATAATTTTAAAAAAAACAGGCTTTTATTATAGAAATTGGATTATTTGGTACTACACTTTTGGACAAAATCAGAGGAAGAAATTTAATCGTTCCCATACACATATTTTATATTTTACTAAGGACAAAGAACGATTTATATTTAATGATAAAGATATAAGGGTTCCTTCTGCAAGACAGCTGATCTACAAAGATAAACGAGCAAATCCTTTAGGAAAGATTCCTGATGATGTTTGGCAAATTTCAAGAGTTTGCGGTACTTTTAAAGAACGGATAGGGGAGCATCCCTGTCAGATGCCTGAAGATTTATTAGAGCTTATAATAAAAACAAGTTCTAATAATGGTGATTTAGTTTTAGATCCTTTCGGAGGTACAGGAACAACTGTGGCAGTTGCCAAGAGACTAAAACGAAATTTCATAACAATAGAAATATCAAAAGAATATTATGATGTTATATTAAAAAGATTGGATGGTAAAATTGAAGAGATAAAAAGAAATAAAAAAGTTGAGATAGAAAAACAAAAAACATTATTTGATGTTGTATGATAATAAATTGATAAGTTCTAATGAAAGGAATACAGAATGAAAAAAGCAAAGATACTATGGATAGATGATGAAATACAGATGCTCAAACCACATATTATATTTCTGGAAGAAAGAAATTTCGAAGTGGTTTCTGCATCCAATGGAAACGACGGCATTGAACTCGTGGAAGAACAAAATTTTGATATCGTTCTTCTCGATGAAATGATGCCAGGGCTTGACGGACTGGAAACTCTTGTGCAGATAAAGAAGCTCAACGAAAGTCTGCCTGTGGTAATGGTCACAAAGAACGAAGAAGAGGGTTTGATGAACAAAGCGATCGCCCAGCAGATCACAGATTATATCATCAAACCTATCAACCCCAACCAGATACTGATGTCCCTAAAGAAGATATTGATGTCAGAAGAGATCCGCAGAAATAGAACCGGTGAGGAATACGCAGAATTCTCAGCAAAACTTAATCAAAAACTCTTCGCAGAACCGAACTGGCAGGATTGGATAGATATCTATCGCTCTCTTGCAGAGTGGGATCTGAAGCTGGATCAGCTCTATTACGAAGATATCATTCAAATGCACTCGTATGAAAAGAAAAATTGCGATACCGAGTTTTCAAACTATATCGCTACTCATTATGAAGATTTTCTCACTCAATCTGACGGACCTGTGCTTTCTCCTGATATTGTAAGAAAATACGCTGCTGACAGATTATACACGAAGAAGGTTGTGTATTTTGTTGTTCTCGACTGTCTGCGACTCGATCAATTCATGGTATTAAAGCCCTTTATTGAAGAGCTTTTCAATGTGAAAACGGATTATTATTATTCAATTTTGCCCACATCAACACCTTATTCTCGAAATGCAATTTTCAGCGGTATGATGCCCGGCAAGATCGCGAAAGTGTACCCACAATTCTGGCGCACCAGCAAAGAAGTGGAAAGCAGTTTTAACCGCGATGAGCACTTTTTCATGGATGAACAGCTCAAGAAAATGGATATCCCCATGCCGCATCGAAGTAAGTATATAAAGGTACTGAATACTGAGGAAGGCGAGTATGTCACAAAAAAGATACCTTCCTATAAAAAAGAGCGATTGGTCGTTCTCGTGTATAACTTTTTGGACCTGCTGCTTCATCACAGATTTAAGGATGAGATACTTCAGGAGATAATACCTAACGACCGTGCACTGCGTTCATTAACAAAGCTGTGGTTTTTGAATTCGCAGTTCTATCAAACACTCAAACTTATTGCCAAACAGGATGCTGTTGTAATTCTGACAACCGATCACGGTTCGATAAAAGTTGAGCATGCCACAAAGGTTATCAGTGATAAGGAAATTTCATCCGGATTGCGCTCAAAACACGGCAAGAATATCACATGTAATGACAGGCATACTATCAAAGTTTCAGATCCGAAAAGATTTGGACTTCCTATTGAAAACGTTGTAGAGAACTTTATCTTTGCCAAAGGTGATCATTACTTTGTGTATCCAACTGCTTATAATGAGTACAAGCGTAAATTCGACGGTACTTATCAGCACGGCGGAGTTTCCATGGAAGAAATGATCCTGCCTGTCTCCGTTTTAACGCCCAAGAAATAAAATGGCTCACGATTCTTATTTTCGGGAATATACAAGCTCTTCTGAAAGGGAAACTACACAGATCGCAAAGGATTTTGCTGATATACTACAAATTGGCGATGTCGTGGCGCTAAAAGGTGAATTGGGCAGCGGAAAAACTTTTTTTGTGAAAAAGGTAGTTGAGGAATTGGGATTCGACGGCTATGTATCGAGTCCGACTTTTACCATCCTGAACATTTATGAAGCTTCAACCTATCTATATCATTTTGATTTCTATCGTCTGAAAAACGTTGAAGAAATTGAAAAGATCGGTTTTTTCGACCTTCTGATGGAAGAGGGAATTTTCTTTATAGAATGGCCGGAGAAAGTTGAAAAATTGCTGCCTGATGAATATTTTGAGATAAGAATTGACATTGTGAATGGAACTCACAGAAAAATAAGGATTAAAAAAATCATTAGAAATGAGGATGTGCCATGTCAAAATTGATGAAAAGTGTATCTGGAATTCGCGGAATTGTCGGAGATTCTCTCACTACCGAGCTTGTTCTCTCCTTTGCAAAACGATTCGGGGTGTTTTCAAAACGAAGAAAAGTCGTAGTTGGAAGAGATTCCCGAACAACTGGAGAAATGCTGCTCAACTCTGTTTCTGCAGGTTTGATGTCAGTTGGTGCAGATGTGATCGATCTTGGGATTTGCCCGACGCCTACAATTCTACTTGCTGTTGAAAATCTTAATGCTGGCGGAGGCATTGCGATCACTGCGAGCCATAATCCCCAGGAGTGGAATGCACTAAAGCTCATAAATAACTCAGGCACTTTTTTGACGCCGGCACAATCACAGGATTTCTGGAACATTCAGGAAGATGAGTTAAAAGACCTCGATTGGGCTCATATTGGATCATCATCTCAATATGTTTGCGCTATTGATGACCATATAAAGGCGATCATGAAACTTCCTATTATAGCGGCAGATAAGATAAAAGAAAAGAATTTCAAAGTAGTTATAGATTCTACGAATGGTGCAGGTGGTTTGATGTCACCATTTCTGCTAAAAGCGCTTGGCTGTGAAGTCATAGAGTTGTACTCGGAACCGAATGGCATGTTCTCACGCATTGCAGAACCTGCAGCAGAAAATCTTGGTGCTCTTACAAATGAAGTAAAAAAACATAGTGCTGATATTGGTTTTGCCACTGATCCCGATGTGGATAGATTATCCATTGTTTCGGATGATGGCAAGGCACTCGGAACCGAATATACGCTTCTTTTGTCGGAAAAATATGTGCTGTCACAAAAGAAAGGAAATATTGCTACGAATTTATCTTCATCGATGGCTTCGGATGTGATCGCAAAGGAAAACGAAGTTGAAATTTATCGATCTTCTGTAGGTGAGATCAACGTTGCAGAAGCAATGAAGGAGCACAATTGCGTGATAGGGGGTGAAGGCAATGGTGGAATCATTTTGCCCGATCTTCACTTCACACGTGATGCTCCGCTTGGAATGGCTCTTATCCTCTCATATATGGCAACTTACGGAAAGAAAATATCTGAATTGGCATCAGAAATCCCAAAATACTATATGCACAAAACCAAGCTAGATATTGCAGAAAATATTGATTTTAAAAAAGTGAGTAAAAATATCATAAATGATTTTTCCGATAAAAAACTTGATACGCAGGATGGTATTAAAATAATTGATTCGGACTTTTGGATACATATACGAAAATCAGGTACCGAACCGATCGTGCGCATCATTGCTGAAAGTTCCTCTGAAAAAGAATCAAAAATACTGTGTGAACAGATCATTAAAAAATATTTTAGGTAAGAAATAATGGATCAATTTTCGACATGGCTACATAATCTGACGAATATCGAGCAGGATATTCTGGGTAAGATCGTAATATCGATCTTCGTTGTTGTAGTACTAAAGATCATACATCTGATCGTGCTCAAGATCATGTGGAAGAATATTGAAGAACCCCTCAAACGCTATCGCTGGAAGAAAACGCTCACTTATATTTTTGTATTCATCGGGTTTCTTATTCTTGGACGAGTCTGGCTCCAGGCATTCCAGTCTCTTGCAACATTTCTCGGATTGCTTACTGCCGGTTTAGCCATTGCACTTAAAGACATTATTACGGACATTGCAGGATGGATCTTTATTGTATGGCGCAGACCTTTCGAGGTGGGTGACAGGATACAGGTTGGTAAGCATGCAGGAGATGTGATCGACATCCGGCTTTTTCAATTCAGCTTACTGGAAATCCGCAATTGGGTCGATGCAGATCAGAGCACCGGACGAGTCATACATATTCCTAATAATCAAGTTCTCAATGATGTACTTGCCAATTTCAGCAAAGGATTTCAATATATCTGGGATGAGATACCTGTTCTGATAACGTTTGAAAGTAACTGGCAAAAAGCAAAAACGATACTTCAGCAAATCGGGAACAAGCATGCAGAACATGTCACTCCACATGCGGAACGCAGGATCAAGGAAGCATCACGCAAATTCATGATATTCTATAAAAATCTTACGCCAACAGTTTATACAAGCGTCAAAAACAGCGGTGTGCTTCTAACTATTCGTTATCTCTGCGAACCCAGGCACAGACGTGCAAGTGAGCATGCTATTTGGGAGGATATTCTGATCGCTTTTAATAACACAGAAGACATTGATCTTGCATATCCAACACAAAGAATATATTATGAAAATCTCAAGGATTTCTCCATAAAAAGTTCCGAGAAATTAGCAGATATGGATGAAAAAACAAATAAGGGAGAACAGAATGACAATGCATGACAAGGATTCAGAAGAATACAAAAGAGCAAAAATGCGGGTTGATGAGGTCAGGGGATTTTGGTCACATCTCGCAGTGTATATCATAGTTAATCTTGGAATATTTATTGTTAATATGCTGACCACCCCTCATCACTTGTGGTTTTATTGGTCACTTCTTGGATGGGGGATCGGTTTGTTAGCTCACGGCTTCCATGTATTTTGCGCTCAGGGTATATTTGGCAAAGATTGGGAGAAGCGACAGATCAAGAAATATATGGATAAAAGAGATTAATAGAGAAACTCTTAAATTGTTTCTATATTGTTAGTTAGGAAGCAGTTTCTTATATTTTAGTTTAGGTGAGTGCCTCGCCGATTTGGAGTCGGTGACTCCGTCGCCGAAATGTTTGGAGTAGCCGAGTCCCTCGGCTTTGTGACGAGAGACTCGTCATACTCCAAAAACGGCTACTCCAAAAAAAAGGAAATAAAATGTTATTCGATATTAATAAGAACTTTAAAGAATTTACGAATTACAAGCATTCACCAGCGCATCTTTTCCTGAATAATGCATATTACATCATAACAGCTCATACATTAAAAAACATAAGACCGTTTTATGATGATGAAAGAAAGCAGATATTGCTTGACTCTATTTTTATGAATTTCATTAATCGAAACGATTGGAAAATGATTGCCTATTTTGTGGCGGATAATCATTATCATTTACTTATGAATTCAAAAAATAATGCTGGTAAATTATCAAAAATTATTGCTGATATTCATCGCTTTACAGCAATTACCATAAATAAGATGGATAACATTAACGGCAGGCAGGTTTGGTATCAATACTGGGATACAGTGATAACTTCGGAAAATTCCTTTTATGCCAGATTTAATTATATTCATTATAATCCGGTAAAACATGAGTATGTTACAAAGAGTGAGGATTACAAATTTTGCAGTTATAAAGATTATTTTGAAAAGGATGAAAATGAAATGCTTTTTATAAAGAAGAAATACCCATTTGATAAAGTAAAAGTGAGAGAACCATAAAATGATTTGGAGTCGGCGAGTC
>JACNJG010000025.1:4170-5709 GCA_014382685.1 Candidatus Cloacimonadota bacterium | reverse complement strand
AATTTTAATTTTAGATTTTCATCTTCCACAATCATAGCATACTATATTTTATATTTTCCGTTTCAACTACTTCAACTCTTTCTTCAGTTCTTCTATTGCTCTTTTTAACTGTACATCATCATCCAAAATCTTCTCCTCAAAAGTTTGATCGAGATAAATATCAGGCGTCGCTCCGTTTCCTTCCATGTTTACGTCTTCAGCAGAATACCATCCGCTGCCGGGCATACGCATGCTCGAACCATCCATAAAAGTTACATGTCCGGTTCCTATGACTGATCCGCTTGTAGGCATACCGATGACTTTTCCCAAGCCAAAATGTTTATAAATATTAGGGAATATTTCCGCATCTGAGAAGGAGTTCTGGTTGATGAGCAGAATGGTGGGTCTCGTCCATGTATCTCCAGGGAAGGGTTGCTTTTCGGCATTAAAGATCCTGTTGGTTGTGAATGCATAGGGTTTTTTTGTGAGAAGTTCGATCAGCCAGTCGTGTATCCAGCCGCCCGGATTGTTCCGCACATCGATAATAAGTGCATCCTTTTCCCAATTATTCGCAAAGACATCCTGAACAAAATCTTCATAAGAACTCCACCCCATATTCCTGATATGTGCGTAACCGATTTTATCATTGGTCAGTTCTTTCACGATCTCCTTGCGCTCTTCTACCCAATTATCATAGTTCAATATATAATTCTGCCACCATGAAAGTCCTTTGAATTCAACTGTCGCAACGCTGTCGGGTGTCTGTATCTTCAGTTTTATCTTATCATCTATCTTATTGAAGAATAATGGTCTGATTGGAGTATCTTCGATGATCTCTACGCCATCAACTTCCAACAATACATCGCCGGGCTTGATATTATATGGTTTGTTCAGCTTGGATTTTCTGTATATCTCTTTGAATTTGATGCCCTTTTTAGGAACATCATTATAATCGAGCACAAAGCCGCCATATGCAATTTCATGCTGTGAAGAAGGATTGTCGTTTCTTGCATAAAATCCGGTATGTGAGGCATTTACTTCCCCCATCATTTCAGAATATATCTCACCCATGATCTGCGGAGAGTAAGCATAATCCATATAAGGGTAGTACTTTTTGAATGCCTTGTCCCAATCAATGCCATGCATATCGGGATCATAAAATCCTTTTTCAAATGCCTTCCATGCTAGTTCAAACACTGATTTATTCAAAGCAAGAGTATTATATTTATATTTAAACTCATTCTCAAGAGTTTCCTTTGTGCCGTCTGTCGTGATCTTTTTTAGAGATCCGGATTCAATGCAATAAAAACAGTCATTCTCATCATTATATATAATATGTCTGGGACGAGAGGAAAAGGTTGCGATTTCTTCATCCTTCTTTCCTTCATAATCAACTTTTCTTAACGAATAGACATCTTCATCATCTACCGAACTATTAATGTAGTACAGAGTGCTGTCTTCATCGGTTGCAACAAGATAGTTCCACCCCATTTTGGATGAGATAACAGAAACTCTTCGATGGATATCTTCGAAATCGATCGTGATGACGACTTCCTCATC
>JACNJG010000025.1:0-4025 GCA_014382685.1 Candidatus Cloacimonadota bacterium | reverse complement strand
TTCATCTTCTTCCGGATTCAAAATATCTTCCCAATAATCTTTATAATCCCAGAAATCCTCTTTGGCATGAAGGTACATTCGGCAAATATCCTGATTTCTATTGAAGAAAACATAGGCGCCCTGCTCACCCCAGATCGGCGAGTGCATGTTTCCCTGATACGGATAAAGTGCAGTTTTCTCTTTTGTTTCAAAATCATACAAATAAAGTATTGCACCCCATGTGCCGGGTGTGAGCGCAAAATAGAGTGCATATTCGCTATCAGGGCTGACAGTGAACTTTGAGCTTACAACCTGGTCTGTTATCAACTCCTGGACTTTATCCTTTTCTGCTTCCACAAGGGCGATCTGATTTCTTGCCTTATCATCAGAGTATTTAACAAATAATCCCATCTCATCTTCATAATAGATTTCCTGAACATATTTGTTTTTAAACCATGAAATGTATTCAATCTTTGCGGGTTCTTTTATGTTTAGTTTGAATAATTGCATATTACATTTATCAAAACTTGTGAAATATATTGTTTGATCATCATCGGCAATTGCCACACATTCAACACCCTTTTGAGTGAAAGTAAGCTGCTTAACTTCACCACCTTTTTCAGGAATGGCAAAGAGGTCAAATTTGTAAGTAAATACAACCATTTTACCGTTTGGAGAAACCGTAAAGTTCGATGCTTTATTGATATATTCCTCAGTTACCTCGAAGCTTTCTATGAAATCCTGCTTGATCTCGATCTGTATTTTTTTTACCTTACCGGAGTTCGCATTATATGACCAAAGTTCGTCAAAGCGTTTGAAAACCATATTATCATTCCGGCGTGCAATGCAAAGTTGCGTGGCTGACCAGTAATCAAAATCCGTGAGTTTCTGAGGATTGGAAAAGTCCATATCATCAACAAAATAGATCTGGAAAACCGCTCTGTTATCCTTTACGAAATCCGCACCGACAAAATAAACTCGGTCATTTATATATGAGCACACTGGATATTTTTCCGTATATTCAGTATCGGTAAGCTGGGTATAGGATTTATTTTTTATGTCATATTCCCATATCTGACCGTTGATACTTCCTATGTATCTTTCACGTGTGTTAGACCCCCTATTACTGAAAACGATCTTTTTATTATCAGGAGAAAGCTGTGCAAGACTATTTCCAATTTCAGTGATCAGGGTCGGATGAGTACCGTCGAGAGGAACTTCCATAAAATTCGTTCCATTTGGCAGTTGGTATCCGGTTGCAAGAAGTTTTTTCCCGTTTTTGAACCAGTCGACAACAGTGAGTCCTTCTTTTGAAATACATTCTGCCACACCGCCTTCTGCAGGGATAAGATAGATTCCGTAGAATCCGTCACGATTGGAATTGAAAGCAATGGTTTTACCATCCGGAGAAAAAGTAGGAAATTGATCAATGCTTTTGGAAACAGTAAGTCGTTTTGCTTCTCCACCTTCAAATGGAACTGTCCAGAGATCGGACATATAGGAAAAACATATTGTATTCCCGTCAGGTGAAATTGCAGGTGTCTGCATAAAATGCGGTTCGAGCGCAAAGAGTGAAATGCTCATCAATAAGATGGCGATCAGTACTGCGAATTTTTTCATGGTATCTCCCCTGAATTTTTTTTAGCTACATTTTGACCAGCCGCAAATCGGACAGGTTTTACATCCCTCTTTGAATTCCAGCGATGCACCGCATTCAGGGCACATCGAGCCGACCGGTGAGGTTTCGTCAAAGGATGGACTTTCAGAAATAACCTTTAACTGATCTTTTCCTGCTGCTTCTTTCGTCTTCTTTAAACCATTTCCATCCTGCTCGAGAAATTCAATAAGCGCATTTGCAATCGCATCCGCACAGGAATGTATCTTTTTACCTTTTGACCACATCGGTGAAGGGCATCGGATTAGCCGGAGCTGTTTTACGATGGATTCCACTTTCACATTGGAGCGAAGCGCCAGCGAGATCAGACGTGCAATTGCTTCAAGCTGTGCAGAAGCGCATCCGCCAACTTTACCCATTTGTGTAAAGACCTCGCAGGGTCCTGTTTCATCAATATTTATAGTTACATAAAGATGACCGCAGCCGGTATTTATTTTTTTGGTTACACCAATTGTAGTTTCCGGACGATGACGCGGCTCGATCCTTGTCCTGTCATGTTCGCGCATCTTTTTTCCGACATGAAGCACTTGCTCGTCACGGCTGCCGTCACGATAGACTGTTACACCCTTACATCCAAGCTGATATGCAAGCATGTAGGAAGTGTAAATATCTTCTTTTGTGGCGAGGTTCGGAAAATTGATCGTCTTAGAAACTGCATTATCGATATATTCCTGAAATGCTGCCTGCATTCGGATGTGCCATTCAGGTGTAATATCATGGGCTGTAACAAAGATACGTTTCACATCATCCGGAATTTCATCGATCTCCTGAATAGAACCCTTTTCCGAGATCTTCTCCATTAATTCTTTGGAGTAGAATTTCCGCTCTTTTGCAACTTGTTCAAAATATTTATTCACATAGACCAGTTTTTCACCATCCATGACATTCTTTATATAAACCAATGAGAAGATCGGCTCGACACCGCTTGATGTATCTGCGATCATGCTTATAGTTCCTGTGGGTGCAATGGTCGTTGTAGTAGCATTACGGATTCCCTTTTCTTTTATCTCAGCAATAAGTCCATCCCAGTTCAGCTTATAACCTTCTCGGAAAAAGGTACCTTTTTTGTATATGCTCTGGTTGAAATTGGGAAATGGACCCTTTTCCACAGCGAGCTGCATAGAACGTTCTTTTGAATAATAATCAATGAACTCCATAACTTCTCTTCCGACATCAACAGCTTCGTCCGAGGAATAGGGAATGCCAAGCTGAAGTAGCAAGTCCGACCAGCCCATTATACCCAAACCGATCTTCCGGTTCTTCTTGACCTGTTTCTCTATTTCCGGTAAGGGAAATGCTGAGCGGTCAACGACATCATCAAGGAAATCTGTGGCAGTATATACTGTTTCTTTGAGAAGATCCCAGTTTATTGCACCGTCTTTAAGCATCATTGCAAGGTTGATAGAGCCAAGATTACACGCTTCGTTCGCCAGCAAGGGTTGCTCCCCGCATGGGTTTGTTGCTTCTATCTTACCTTCCTTTGGTGTGGGGTTGTATCTATCGAGTCTATCTATAAAAACAATTCCCGGCTCGCCATTTTTATGAGCCATTTCAACAATAAATTGAAACACATCCCGAGCTTTCAGACGCTTTTTTACCTTACCGGAAGAAGGAGCAATGAGTTCATACTCCTCATTATTTTTCACTGCATCCATAAACGCTTCAGTAAGCCCGACACTGAGATTGAAGTTGGTTAGATCTGTATTTTTTTCTTTTGCCTTGATAAAATTTATGATATCAGGATGATCAACATTGAGGATCGCCATGTTTGCACCGCGGCGTGTTCCTCCCTGCTTGACAGCATCGGTTGCTGAATTGAACACCTTCATGAAAGTAATCGGACCGCTGGAGACTCCGCTGGTTGATCCTACTCGAGCATTATGTTCACGTAGTTTTGAAAAGGAAAAGCCGGTTCCACCACCGCTTTTATGAATGAGAGCTGCATTCTTTACCGCAGTGAAAATGCTTTCCATGCTGTCTTCGATAGGAAGCACAAAACATGCAGAAAGCTGCTGTAGGTCATTGCCTGCATTCATAAGAGTGGGCGAATTCGGAAGAAAATAGCAGTTATTCATTAGATTGAAATAACGCTTTGCTTTCTCCTTATTTCCACCTGCAATGTTATCACTCACGCGTGAAAGCATCGCCTTTTCATCCTCAATAATATCACCCATCTGGTCTTTTTTAAAATATCTTCTTTTCAGCACTGCTCGAGCATTATCAGAAAGCTCCATCGAAATCCTCCGTGATTTGATTCAGTATCCTCTATCAGTCAATCTTAAGGATAGTGTAATTTGAAAAGCACCATTTTTTTACGTCAATTGCTTTAATAATTTTTTTCATGCACAACATAAATTAATTTCTAAATCCT
>JACNJG010000162.1 GCA_014382685.1 Candidatus Cloacimonadota bacterium | reverse complement strand
AATTTTTTCATATAATGGTTGTTTCGTCTTGCTTATCGTATTTTTTTATATCGTTCATGTCCACTATTACCAAATGGCGATTCTAGAATACACCTTTTACTTACGCACACAGCTAGTTTTGAAATATTTATTGTTTTATGCTTAGTTATTTATTTTATCAGGGAAATTAATTCCAAAATTTATTGCAATATCATCCCAAAATGCATATCCAATAAATGAATTAAAAGCTCTGTCAATTGATGAATTACTTCTGTGCTTTAAGTTTAATTCGAAATATTCTTTTTTTTTATAAAATTCCATTTTTTCTTTATATAATCCTTTCAAAAATTCTTTTTTTTCCAAAATGTAAAATGAGTAAATCGGTTTTGATTGGTCCAATAATGAATCTATGTGTCTAATTAATTGGTCACGTTGACCTAGCCATCTTGTTTTTGTCGTAATGTCTTTTTCTGTTCTTTTTGCTTCTCCAATAAATATTGAATCTTCCGTCTTTATAAAAATATCAGGAAAAGTATTGCCTTCTAATATATACCATTCCCTTTCTGGGAGTTTTGATTTTGAATTAATTATTTTTATTGCTTCATCTTTTATTAAAATATCTCCAGAAAATAATTTTTCTCTTTTACGATAAGTTCTTGAATTTTTATTTTTAACTCCATAATTATTAACCATTTATTTAATTTCTTCACCTTTTTGTCAATTCTTTCTTTTCCCAATCTCATATAAATGATTTAACAAGATTTTGTGATTATCAATCAACCAATTTTAAGTGCTTTCATATACACAACTAAATTAACACTCTTTATTAATAATTTCTTCGATTATTTTTATATCTTTAGGTATATCTACTTCGGGAGAATCATGCGCGGTTACTATCACTTTTATTTTATACCCATGCTCCAAAACTCTTAATTGCTCAAGTTTTTCAATTTTTTCAAGTTTGCCTGCAGGCATATTCCTGAATTTTTGCAGGAATGAATATGTATAGGCATAGAATCCGAGATGCTTATAATAATTAATATTTTCCTTTTGGTTTTGATCAAATGGGATCGTTGATCTGGAAAAATATAGAGCATCCCCATTATTATCAATAACAACCTTTACATCTTTTGGGTCAGTAATCTCTTTTTCTTTGATAATTCTGAAAGCAAGTGTGCTTATTTCAATGTCCGGATCATCAAAAAAAGGTCTCACCAGTTCGTCGATGCATTCGGGATGCATCAGGGGCTGATCACCCTGCACATTTACGATCACATCATTTTCATCGAGTCTCAGTATCTCGGCAGCTTCTGCAACTCTGTCTGTTCCCGATCTGCATTTATCCGATGTCATAACAACTTCACCGCCAAAGCCATTAACAACATCAAAAATTTTCTGACTGTCGGTGGCAACGATAACTCTATTAATATTTTTTGCTGATCTTGCTCGTTCATAAACCATTTGGATCATTGGTTTGCCACAAATTATGGCAAGTGGCTTTCCCTGAAATCGGGAAGAATCAAATCTTGAAGGTATTATAGCAGTTATTTTCATTTTTCTCTATTTTTTCAAGGATTACATTTTCCTGAAAATTTCTTCGGCTCTTTCTTTTGTCATGATATTTTTCCAATCTTTTCCTAGGCAGTTGTCCCATAATGGCTCAAGACTTAGAGCTACGGAAACCATCTTGTCCATAGATTCCCTATTCATATCCTTAACAAGATTTTTTGGCAAAGTTATTTCATGCTTTTTCATCATCTTTCTGAATTCCTTAACTCCTTCAGGATAAAATTCCTCGAGATAATCAAAAGTAATGCAGCAGCCAATCCCGTGATGAATTCCCAGCACATACGAAAGTCCATAAGAAAGAGCATGGCATGCACCGACCTGTGAATAGGCAATACTCAAACCTCCGAAATATGAAGCCATCATCAGTTTATCGTCTTTTTCCGGGTGATCACTAAGGAATACTTCTCTGCATAAGTCCAGTGCTTTTTCACCGTATGCTTTGCTGAATTCATTAATATAAGTTCCTGTCAGCGATTCGATGCAATGAATATAACAATCCATTCCCGTATAAAACCACTGATCTCGCGGGGCTCCGCTTACAAGTTCAGGATCGAGAACGATCTGATCAAATACAGTATAATCTGAATTAATACCTAACTTTCTCACAGGACCCGTGAGAATTGCTGTTCTGGATGCTTCGGCACCAGTACCGGAAAGAGTCGGAATGCCCACATGGAATACGGCTGGATTTTTTATGAGATCCCAGCCCTGATAATCGGCAGATGATCCGGGATTGGTCAGCATTAAGGATATCGCTTTTGCAATGTCCATTGTGCTTCCGCCACCGATACCGATAATTCCTGCTGGTGTTTTTGTATCATATTTTTTTATTTTTTGAACAAGATAGTCTATGTATTTTGTTTTGGGTTCATCCGTAACATCCACGGGAATGAGCAGGTCTTTTTCCCTCGATGGTATCCTTTTTTCAAGATTTTTTCCCTTGAAAACATCATCATAAACAAAAACTATATATGAACCATTTTTCTCATAAACCGGATTTAGTATCTCTGCAAGGTTGTCAAAAGAACCTCTCCCGAATATTATGTTTGGGACTAATTTTATATTTTTTAACATCTATTTGAATACTCCGAGCATTTTATCAATTCTTTCTGCGATTTCTATTTCCGTCCAGTTTAGCATGATCTGCATTGAAATTGTCTTTTTCATGATATTATCTGATTGTGGAAGATCGATGTTTCTATAATTCGGATGGTTTTCATATTTCTGTATCGGCAATTTTGAGAGGGCTGAAAGATCTTTTAAATGATCCCACTCTTTGATATAATGCCATTTGTTTTCATACCAGTATGGACAGCCGGTGACGCCTGCTTTTGACAGTTTGCCCGCAATGTCCCTTGCTCTTTTTTCGTCGGGAAGAAAAATTGAGAGAAAGGTTGCTGTGTCTCCATCTTTATCAGGGATATTTCTGAAACCCACTTCATCAATTTCTTTCATCGCATCCTCGAACATTTTTTTATTTTTTTTCTGAATTTTTATCATTTCGGGCAGCTTTCTGAGCTGAGCAAGACCGACCGCTGCGTTCAATTCGCTGATCCGATAATTCATACCAAGGAACGGATGGTTTTCAAGTCCCCTGTCATTGCCGACATGATCATGACCGTGATCAGCATACATATGCATGTTTTCATATATCTTTTTATCATCAGTTATTATCCCACCGCCTTCACCACAAGTTACTGTTTTAACAGCATCGAAAGAATAACATCCTGCTTTTCCGAATCTTCCAAGTGCTGTTCTGTGAAATGAACCTCCCACGGATTGGCAGGCATCTTCAATTAAAATAATATTATTTCTATCACATACCGCTTTGATCTTATCTATTTTTGCCATACTGCCGCACATGTGAACAAGTAGAACGGCTTTTGTTTTTGCAGTAATAAAATCCTCGAGTTTTTCAGGATCAAGACACAAAGTATCATCAATCTCTGCAAAAACAGGAATCGCTCCTATATTCAAAACTGCTTCAAATGTAGCTACAAAAGTAAATGGAGGAACGATAACCTCGTCACCTGCTCCAATTCCGCAGGACACCATAGCAACGCAAAGAGCAGCCGTTCCGCTTGAGCATAAATGGCTGAATCCGGCTCCTGTTAGGTCGCATAGTTCCTTCTCAAAAGATTTTGTTTTCCAGTGCCCGTTTCTGGTACTATCAAATCCATACCTGAATAAAACCCCTGTTTCAAGAACATCCAAAACCTCTTTTTTTTCTTCTTTCCCAAATATTTCAAAACCCGGCATTTTTTCTCCTTTTTTGGCTCATCATTTTATTAACTAAGCTGAATAATAATTTCACAAATCAATTAAATTTAACTTTTAATAAAACATTTTTCTAAAGATGAGTAATTTTTTTAATAAATTTCTAAATCCTAATTTCTAACGTCAAATAAAATGTCAATTTAATTATTACTCCATCTTTAAATCATGAGAAAAGCATCTCAGTCGCAAATAACAAATTCACATGGCGGGCTAGAAATACGAATATTGGTTTTAAGAAAAACATTCTATAATACATCATGTTTATTTTTTCGTCTCTTTCGTGTATTTCGTGGTTTATGATTTTTTTAGCAATCAAATGCCAAAACTGCTAATATTTCACATTCTTTTAAAAAAAATCTTGACGGCAATCCTTTATAGCTTTACATTTTCAACTAAATAAAACTAAAAATTAATACGGAGGTATAATGAAAATTAAACCTATTGATGATCGAGTTCTTCTTGAGACATTGGAATCAGAAGAGAAAAAAGTCGGCAATATTATCATTCCCGATACCGCAAAAGAAAAACCGCAGATCGGCAAAATCATCGCTGTTGGAAATGATGAAGATCTACAGAAAATTGTGAAAAAGGGTGATAAAGTAATCTACGCAAAATATGGCGGCACAGAGATAGAACTTGAAGGAAAGAAATATCTTATCGTGCAAAAATCCGACATTTTAGGAATTATCGAATAAGTTTGTTCATTGATTTATAAGACCTTTGTGGCATAGCGCTTCAAGGGTCTTTTTTATATGAGCCAGTAGCGATTTTGTGCTCCTCTTTTTACCAATCCTTTAAACTCCATTTGCAACAAAACACTTGAAAGCGTCGCAGGGCTATCATCAGTTAATTCTACCATCTTATCCAAGCTGAGATTGTTTTCATGCTTCATAAGAAGTTTATATATTTTTTCCTCTCCAGTGGATAATTTCACTTTTGGTTTCTCATCAGCAGATTTATTTTCATTTACCAATTTCAGTTTGAGCTGATATTCTTCGAGGATATCATCAGGATTTCTCACGATCTTCGCTCCGAGTTTAATGAGATAATTTGGACCTTCACTTTGAGGAGAATTTATATTCCCGGGTATCGCATAAATATCACGATTCTGCTCAAGTGCAAATTTTGAAGTAAGCAATGCACCGCTGGTTTTTGCTCCCTCAACTACAAGCGTACCCTTACTCATGCCGCTGATTATCCTGTTGCGGTTTGCAAAATTCCATGCTTCGATCTTACTTCCAAGAGGTAACTCGGAGATTATAGCGCCATTTGTCAGAACTCTTTCTGCAAGCTCTCTGTGTGCAGATGGATAAACAATATCCAAACCTGTTCCAAATACTGCAACTGTCCGTCCGCCTGCATTCAGTGCTTCATGATGTGCAGCACCATCGATTCCATATGCAAGTCCACTTACAATTGTAAAACCAACCAATGCCAGTTTGGGTACTATTCTTCGAACTGCGATCTTGCCGTATTGTGTTGGCTTACGAGTGCCCACAACAGCAAAGGTAAGTTCATCTTCAGGTAATAACTCTCCTTTGATATAAAGAACAATTGGCGGATTGTAGCTGTATTTGAGCAATCTCGGATATTCATCATCAAGAATTGATAGTAGCCGGACATTGTGCTTCTCGAGCAAAGCAAGCTGATTCTCAATAAATTCTTCTTTTTGATTTTCCAGAATATTACCCGCAAGCTTGTAGGAAATATAGGAAAGTTCTGTAAGCTCATCTTTTGATGTCTTAAAAATCCTACCTGGTGTCGAATATTTTGTCAGTAATTTCTGAATGGTTTCAGGACCGAGTCCTTTGACAGAGACAAGCCGCAGCCAATCATAATATTTTGATCTTTCCATTATCCCTTCTGTATGATCTTCTTAAATCTTAAATCGTTAACCCTGTGAAATAGCAAAGCTAAATCTTCGATT